>NZ_JAGQBM010000070.1:0-16705 GCF_024345635.1 Cyanobium sp. Lug-B | reverse complement strand
GCGCCAGGGGAGGGGATCCAGCTCTGGCTGATCGAGCCCAGCGGCCTGGCGGCGGTGCCCTGGAGCGGCAGCGGCCGGCCCTTGTCCGCCGACCTGAACCTGCAGCGCAGCGGCGAACTGCTGAACCGGGCCCCGGGCAGCCAGCGGCGGGTCTACGCCCTGACCCGGACGGCGGACCAGCCCGGCTGGCGCACCGCCCCCCCCGGCCCCGTCGACCTGCTGCTGCCGCTGGGCGAAAACCCTCGGCTGGAGGCCCTGGCCGCCGGCTGGCGGCGCCTCGGCAGCGACCGGGAGCGGCTGGAGGCCGCCAGCGGCTGGTTCCGCCGCCAGCCCTTCCGCTACACCCTCGAGCCCGGGGCCCTGCCGCGAGAAGCCCCCCTCGACCACTTCCTGTTCGAGAGCCGGCTGGGCTTCTGCGGCCACTACGCCAGCGCCTTCACCACCCTGATGCGGGCGGCGGGGGTGCCGGCGCGGGTGGTGAGCGGCTACCGCGGCGGCCAGTGGGTGCAGCCGGTGGGCGGCACCGGCTACGTGGACCTGCGCCAGGCCGACGCCCACGCCTGGAGTGAGGTGTGGCTGGACGGGGAGGGCTGGCGGCGCGTCGATCCCACCGCCTGGGCGGCAGGGGATCCCCTGGCGCGCTCAGGGGTGGCGGCCGGGAGCCGGGCCGGCGGCGGCCCGCTGGACTGGATCCAGCAGCAGTGGTGGGGCCTCGACATCGCCTGGGCCCGCTGGTGGCTCGGGTACGACGGCGAACAACAGCAGGCCCTGGTGGCCCGGCTGCTGGGCGAGCAGCGCCACCTGCTGGGGGTGGTGGTGCTGCTGGCGGTGGCCGTCAGCCTGGCCGCCGGTCTGGGGGGCCTGGGCTGGCTGGGCCGGCGCCACCGTGGTGATCCCCTGCGGCTGGAGCTGGAGCGCACCCTGCGGGCCTTTGCCCGGCAGGGCATGGCACCGGCGGCGGGGGAAACCCTGGGCGGCTTCGCCCGGCGCCTGAGCCAGCGCTGGCCGTCCCTGGCCGATCCCCTGGAGGCCTTTGTCGCCAACTACCAACAGCAGCGCTTCGCCAGCGGCCCCAGCAGGGCGGGACGACGAACGGCCCATCGGCTGGGACGGGTGCTGCGCCGTTCCCTGCGGACCGGCAACCGCCCGGCGGAAGCGGTACAACGGGACCACCCCTGAACCGGCGACCATGACCACGCTCCAAGGGTCAGGCCAAGGGTCCGCCCGCCGTCTTGCCGGGCCGGCGCTGCTGGTGCTGCTACTGGGCGGTCCTGTGCAGGCGGGCAGCGACGCCGATCTGATGCGGCTGCTGGGCCAGCGCGACTGCCCGCGCTGCAAGCTGCAGGACGCCGACCTGGTGCACGCCGACCTGCGCGACGCCGACCTGCGCGGCGCCAAGCTCCAGCGCGCCAATCTGGGCCAGGCCCGGCTGGATGGGGCCAACCTCAAGGGGGCCGACCTGCGCTTCACCAGCCTGCAGGGGGCATCCCTGCGGGGTGCGGATCTGCGCGGGGCCGATCTGGAGGGCACCGACCTGCGCCAGAGCGACCTCAGCGGCGCCCAGATCGATCCCGGCGGACTGGCCCGCAGCCACTGGCAGGACGCCCGGGGAGTGGCGCCCACGGTGCTGAGCTACCCGGAACTCCACAACGCCGGGGTCACCGCCGCCCTGGAGGGGCGCCATCCCCAGGCGGAGCAGCTGTTTTCCGAGGCGATCCGCCTGCAGCCGGACGCGGCGATCAGCTGGGTGGCCCGGGGCCTCAGCCGCACCGAACAGGGCAAGACCGACCTGGCCGCGGCAGACCTGAATTACGCCGCCGTCCTCTACGGCCAGGCCGGCGAGGAGGCCCAGGCCAAGCAACTCACCGAGGTGGCCACCGCCCTGCTGAAGCCCGGCAAGAAGGCCAACCAGGGCAGCGGCATGGGCGGCCAGATGCTCTCCGGAGCCGCCTCGTTCGCTTCGGCCGTGGCCCCGCTGGCAATGAAGTTCCTGCTGCCCCTGGCGTTCTGAATCAGGGGGTGTCCCCGATCAGGGGGTCATGGGGGGCTGGGGCTCGCCGCCCAGGAAGGCCCGGGAGGCCGGGGTGGAGGGCTGGTAGCCGTAGCCGTAGGTGCCACCTTCGGTGTCATTGATGATGCGCGGCGTCACCATGATCACCAGCTCCCGCTTTTCGCGGTTGTTGGACGAGGCCCGGAAGAACTGGCCGATGATGGGAATGTCCCCCAGAATCGGCCATTTCGAGACCAGAGCCCGATCGAAATCGGAGATGACACCCGTGAGGATCAGGGTCTGACCATCCCGGACGCGAACGACACCCGTATCCAGGCGGCGTACACGGAGGATGCTGATCGGAGGGCAGCCACCGGCGGTGATTTCTCTCTCCACGGCCGAAATGCTGGGAGAGAGGGAGAAGGTGACGAAGCCATTGTCGTCGATCTTCTGAACCCGTGCCCCCAGCACAAGACCTGCGGTGGACAGCTGATCGATGGAACAGGTGACGGCTCCCGCCGTTCCCGTGATGGTGGTGGAAACTTCCGTTGGAACGTTGATCCCGACCCGAACCACGCCCTCATTACCTCTCCGGCGACCGATGGGAGCGTCGATATCATCGAATGCCGAGGAGAAAATGCTGGAACCTTCCCCCCCACCTGCTGCTCCACCTGCTCCTCCCCCCGCAGAGTCGTCTCGCAATATGGAAGGGTCTTCCTGGAGGATGAGGGTGGGGCTGGCGAGCACCTTAGAGTTATCGGAAAGGATGCGGGCTTGGAAGAAATCGAAGAAGTTGTTATTGGGATAGGCAGGAGCAGTGCCAATTGGATTGCCATTGATATCGTTTACAATATTGTTGGCCGCGCCAGGGTTGACCTGACCCACAAATCCTGCAAGTGGCTGTCCGGGAAGCAACGGCGCATCGAGACCTCGCTGAACGGAAGCCCCACCAAGAACGCCGCCGAAGTTCGCCGCCAGAGTGCCGTTGTCGTTGACGATGAAATTGTTGCCCCAGCGGAAGGCGAAGCTGTTGTAAAGCTCAGTGTCGTTCTGGAGGTTCACATCCAGGATCTTCACCGACAGGGCCACCTGCCGCTGGCGCAGATCCAGCTGCCGGAGGTACTGCTCGGCGATGGCCACCAGCCGCGGGGCGCCCACCAGGGTGATGGTGCCAAGGCGGGTGTCGGTGGTGGCCCGCAGGCCGATGAGGGGGCCGTTCGTGGCCCCGAAGGATTCCACCGTGGTGGTGGTGCTTGCCGTGGTCGTGGAGGCCGTGGGGCTGCCGGCGGGGGCGGCGGTGGCGGCGACCCCCTCGGACACTGCCGTGGTGATCGTGTTGGTCTTGGTGACCTGGGCACCAAGGTTGGCCAGGTAGTCAGCGGCCGAGTTCGCAGGCACCTGGTTCAGGCGGTACACCTTGGAGAGCTGGGCACCGAAGCTCTTGGCCAGCACGTTGGGGCCGGCGAAGATCGTGTTGCCGTCGCGCTTGCCCTGCAGCCCCGCCGCCAGGAGCGCCGAGTTGATTGCCCTCCCGTAGTTCTCCCGTCGGAAGGAGATGGAGATGGGCCGCATGTCAGGGGACGTGCCCGCGGCCGTTGGTGCCGGGGTGGAGCCCGCCGCAGGGGTATCGCCGACATAGACGAAGCCGTAGCCCCCCAGCTGGCTGAGGGCCATCAGCACATCCTTGGCAGGGGCGTTGCGGAGGGTCATGGTGACCGGCGGCCCACTGACGCTCACGTAGCTGGGATTGCTGATGGTCATGGTGCCCACCGCCATGTCCCCCAGCGGCGGGGCCACCGCGCGGGGCTGCAGGGGCGGAACGAAGCCGGGCTGGGGGACCCGTCCCGGCGTGGTGACGTTGGGGGTGAGGGTCTGGAGGGTGGGCTGCGCCGGAGCGTTGAAGGTGAGGATCAGGCTGCGGCCATCCCCACTCACCACGGGCCGGCCCACCGGGAATCCCGGGGTGGGGGAGACCTTCAGATCGAAGACGTTGCCCGAACCCTCGAAGCTGATGCTCTGCAGCCCCGCCTCGGGCAGGGAGAGCCTCACAGGGCCGCGGCGCAGGGTCATCGGCTGGGCGGTCTGCAGCCGGCCCAGCCAGACGGCTCCCTGGGTGGTCTGCTGAAGCATCGGCGATGGGCCGGTGCCCTCGATCACCACCTCGACGGAATCCGGCAGGCGACGCAGCTTGATGTCGAGGCTGCCGCTGGCCTGGGCGATCTCAGACAGCCGGGTGCTGGAGACACCCCCTGCCCGGGACGTGGCGACAGCGGCGTCCGCGGTGGACACGCCCGTGCCCTGCAGGATCACTACGCCGAGAGAAACAGAAAGAACGCGCCGCCACTGACGTTTTGCCACGTTCTGTTGATCTCCGAATCGGCTGAATGGTATCGGCGATTGTGCGAAACGGCCAGTTGCCGAGTCGCGATGGATTGGCATGGTCAGCTGGATGGTGCAGGGGCAGGTGCTGGAGCGGGTGTCGCTGGAGGAGCGGGACTCCCAGGGGATGCGGGGGTGGCCGTCGCCGCCGGAGGTGCGGCTTGGGCGGGGGTGCGGCTGTAGAGGCCCAGGGTGAGCTTCATCACCACGGGCCGGACGCCGCCGCGGCTGGCCGCTGCACCGTCGGAGGGGGCATCGTCTGGGAGAGTGAGGCTGAGATCGCTCTGGACCACCAGCACGTTGAGAGCCTCCAGCCGCCTGAGGAAGGACAGCAGGGACGGGAACGACCCCTTGGCCGACACCAGCAGGGTGCGCAGGGTGAGGCCCTGAAGAGCCAGTGGGTCATTGGCCGCCTTGCCCTGTGCAGCAGGTGCAGCGCCTGGCGCTCCCGGCGCAGGGGCGGGCGGAGGGGGGGCATTGGGGGCGGTGGTGGCGGCAGGAGCTGCGGCCTGGGTGGGCTCGAACAGGGTCAGCTCGACGCCCGAAGCGGCGGCCTCACGGTCGAGCATGGCCAGGAACGTGGACAGGTCGCCGTTGCCCGTGATCAGCCGCTCGATCTTGGCCTTGCTGGCCATGGCGGCCTCGGTGCTCTCCTGGGTGGTCACCAGCTGACCCCGCATCAGCGTCACCTGGTCCCGCAGTTGCTCCAGTTCCTGGAGGCGCTGGTTGTCGCGCTGCAGGCCGGCCCAGAGGGGCACCAGGCCCACCAGGATCAGGAGCAGCCCGAGCCCGCCCAGCACGCCCACCGGCAGCAGCAGCCAGATCAGGCGCAGGCTGGCGACCGGAAGGCGCTTGGAACCCTGCTGAAGGTTGGTCATGGGATGAGGCCCTCCGCCTGGAGAAGTTGCAGCCGGCGCACCATGCCCTCCGATCCCAGCTGGCGCATCACGCTCAGCTGTCGGGCGGGGGGCAGGGTGGCGAACGGCCCCGACAGCTCGAAGCGGACTGTCGCGGGTGTGGGCGCCGGGGTGGGGGCCCCGGCCTGCCCGGGCGTTGCATCGCCGGGCGGAACCCGCTCCAGCTTGACGAGCGCCACTCCCTTGGGGTTCAGCAGCGGGGAGCGGGACAGCTCCAGCTGCAGGGCATTGATGCGGGCGAAGGCCAGGGGATCGAGGGCCTGTCCCTTGAGCACCAGGTTCGTGCCTTCCGCCTCGGCGCTCTGGATCTGGATGCCTTCGGGGGTGCGCAGCTGCAGGTCGGCCAGGAGGGCCGAGGAGGTGCGAAGGGTGGTGAGGCCCTCGGTCAGGCTGCGGTTGGTGGCCGCGAGCTGGTCGAGCTTGGCCCGGCTGGCCGCCATCTCCGCCTGCATCTGGGTGGACTCGGCCTCGAACCGGGTCAGCTGGGCGGTCTGCATCCGGACGTACTGGAAGCGGAGGAACACCAGGGCGGTGGCCAGGACGGACCCGCCCAGGACGATCGCCCCGATCAGGGCACCGCGCAGCAGCAGGGGGCGCCGGTCCTGCAGGGCCGAGACCATGCTCTCCTGGCCGAGTTCCTTGCGCCTCTCCCGAAGCAGATCGAGGATCGGCGGGCTCATCGGATCGACTCCGCCATCGCCAGCCCCTGGAGCACCAGGGAGCCGAAGGGCTCAGGGGTGAGGATCTCGGCCCGCACGCCCAGGGCGTCCTGCAGGCGGTCCTGGCTGGGGAGAGGTGCGCTGAGCAACAGCCGGAGCCGACGGATGGAGGGGTCCCGGCGACGGTAGAAGGTCACGCAGCGATTCACCTCCTGGATGAGGGACCCGTCGTCCTCGGGCAGGGACCAGTCGAAGACCGGCTCCGTTCCTCGCAGCAGCAGCAGCTGGCCGCCCGCCGGCAGCGGATGCAGCAGCACGGTCAGTTCATCCTCGGGAGCCGCCTCCAGCAGGGAGGTGACCGCCGCCAGCCGGCATGACTGGGCCGGGGCCAGCCGCTCCAGCTGCACGCCGGCCAGGTTGAAGACATCGATCCAGTCGTCCACCAGCTTTCTTGGGGCCACCGCCATCAGCAGCCGGGGGGTGGATCCGGCCAGGGGCCGCAGATCGATCGTGGCCTCCGCCAGGGGAACCGCCAGATTCAGGGGGGGATCAATGGTGCGCAGGGCCGCGATGGGATCGTCGGGGATGGCCTCGAACGGCCAGTCGAGAACCCGCCATTGCGCTGCGCCCTCGGGAAGGGAGGCCAGGACGACGGCATCGAGCAGGCCGTCACGCACCAGAAGATCGCCGATCAGATCACCGAGGGGCTCCTTTTCCAGGGGCTGCCCATCCAGACAGGTGAGGGGCGGCAGGGGCAGATCGATGCTCACGGCCTCCGGCCCCGACCCCCTCAGCACCTGCCCCTTCAGGAAGTCGTCCTGAAGCTCCAGCAGCAACTGGCGCGGGAAGAGCTGAGCGCGGATGGGCCTCAGACGATCTTCCAGATCATCCTTCAAGCCGATCAGGCCAGAAAAAACCAAGGCTCCGATCCGGTGCCTGCGAAAGTTACCGAATCACGGACGCCAAGGCATCCCCGAACCTACAACTTCCGAAAGCGTCCGGCATCCATGGGCGTCCAGCTGCCGCGACAATCCCTCCAGAATCGACGGCACAAGTACGGGGCCTTCATAAATCCAACCGGTGTAGATCTGGATCAGGGAGGCTCCCGCGCTGATCCGCTCCCAGGCGGCCTCGGCCGAATCGATGCCCCCCACTCCGATCAGCGGCAGGGCCGGGCCGGCGGTCGCCCGCAGCCGCCGCAGCACCTCAACCGCCCGCCGGCGCAGTGGGCGGCCGCTCAGCCCTCCGTTCTCCTCGGCCAGGGTCCGGCCCGTGGCCACCAGCCGGCGACCGTCCAGGCCGAGCCGGTGGACCGAGGTGTTCACGGCGATCACGCCGGCCAGCCCCTCCTCGTAGGCCAGCCGGGCGATGGTGTCGATGGCGTCGTCCTCCAGGTCGGGGGCGATCTTGACCAGCAGGGGCGGGCAGGCGGGCAGGCGCCGCAGCCGCTCCACCAGGCGCCGGAGCTGGGCCTCCTCCTGCAGGTCCCGCAGCCCCGGGGTGTTGGGCGAGCTGACGTTGACCACGGCGTAATCGGCCAGGGGGGCCAGAAGCTCCAGGGAGGCCGCGTAATCGTCCGGGGCCATCTCCAGCGACACGGCCTTCGATTTCCCCAGGTTGATGCCGAGCACCGCGGGCCTTTGCCCGGGGGGTGGCAGGTGCTGCCGTTCCAGGGTCCGGCGCACCCCCCGGGCCCCGTCGTTGTTGAACCCCATGCGGTTGAGGGCCGCCCGTTCCTCGGCCAGCCGGAACAGCCGCGGCCGCGGGTTGCCCTGCTGGGGCTGCCAGGTGATGGTGCCCAGCTCGGCGAAGCCGAAGCCGAAGCGGTGCCAGATGGCGGCCGCCACCCCGTTCTTGTCGAAGCCCGCCGCCAGCCCCACCGGATTGGCGAAGCGACAGCCGAACAGGGTTTGCTCCAGCCGGGGATCGCGCCGCTGCAGCTCCGCCCCGAGGCCCTCCAGGCTGCCGCTCACCAGGGGCCAGTTGCGGCGCAGGGCCGCCTGCCCCAGGGCCAGGAGGGTCATCCGGCTCAGCTGCTCGGCATCGGCGCCGTCGTCACGGCGCAGCAGGGGCCCGACGAACCGGGCATAGAGGGCGCCGGTTCCCACCGGGCCGCCGCTGGTCGTTGGCTCCTGCGGCATCCCTGTCTCCTCACTGCGGCCTGTCCAATCCTCCCGCGCCGCGCTCCAGGCGCCAGCTTCCGTTGCCCAGGGGTCTGACGAGCCAGTCGCGCCAGGGCCAGGGCTCCACCTTCCCTTCGAGACGGGCCGTGGGCACCTCCAGCAGCCTGGCGAGCTCGACGGTCCGCAGGCTGTAGCCGCCCGCCGCCAGTCGGTCGGCCAGCTCTAGCCGGGAGAGCAGATGCTGGAGCGACGGCGGGGCCGGATCCGAGGGGTCGGCCCCCGCCGGGGACCCGGCCGCGGGGACGTCCGGCTCCGGATCGGCGGCGGCAGGGGCTCCCGGCGCCGGCGACCGGCCGGGCCGGGCTTCGGTCGCCAGGGCCGGGGACTGGCCGCGGGAGAAGGCGACCGCGATCGCATCACAGCGGTCGTTGTCCGGATCGCCGCTGTGGCCGCGCACGTGGCGCAGGGCCAGCCCCGGTAGCCGGGCGGCATCCAGCCGCTCCCAGAGATCACGGTTGAGCACGGCCCCGCCGGACGCGGTGCGCCATCCCTTGCGCTTCCAGCCGGCCATCCACTTCTCGAAGCCGTCGATCAGATAGCGGCTGTCGGTGCGAAGCACCAGATCCGGGTGGCGCGGCAGCTCCCGCAAAGCCTCCAGCACCGCCAGGGCGGCGGTCAGCTCCATGCGGTTGTTGGTGGTGGCCCCATCCGAACCCCCCAGCTCCCGACGGGAGCCGTCCTCGAAGCGCAGCAGGGCTCCCCAGCCCCCCGGGCCGGGGTTGCCGCTGCAGGCCCCATCACAGGCGGCAGCCACTACCCGCACCGGTCGATCACCCATGGAGTCGTCTTGACAGCATCGCTTGAATGGGTCCCTCTCTCCCGGAGAACGCCCGGGCCCTGGAGGTGTTCCCATGCAGCGAACCTACCTGGCCCTGGCGGGCCTGGCCCTGGCCGGAGCCGGCCTGCCGATGGTCCAGCCCCGGCTGGCCATGGCCGCCGGTCTCTTCCAGAGCGCCGACGTCGACGCCGATCGCTTTGCGGTGCTGGCGCGCCCGGTGGGCGACAACGACTGGACGCTCCTGGTGCTGGAGCAGCTGACGCCCCAGCCCGCCTGCTGGCAGGCCCGGCCGGATGGCCTGGTGGATCCGACCCTCAACCGGTTCGACTACACCGGCATCTGCAACCGCTACCTCGACAGCAACGGCTATTCCCTGCGGGTCGCCGAGCAGGACCTTGGCACCGCCTACCGGCTGCGGGTGCAGCAGGTGGGATCCCGCCTGGAGCTCCAGGCCATTTCCCCGGGCACCTCGGCCATCCTCGTGGTGGGCAGGGCCGACATTCCCCTGCGGGATCGCGACGGCTTCGTGGCCCTCAGGCTCGAGCAGGGCTGGGATCTGAAACGGCGCACCTACGGGGAACGGGCCCTGAGCCACCTCTACTTCGCCAGCCCCACCCCCCTGGATCAGCTGATCGCCAACGCCGGCGGCTCCCCCACCTGGCGCCGGCCCCTCGGCCCCGGCCGGGCCCAGCCCCCGGCCCTCACCCCCATCGAACCGGCCGCGGGCCAGGGCGAGGACAGCATGGCGATGGGCAGCTCCGGGCGGGCCGTCGCCCTCCAGGTGATTCCCTACAGCGGCAGCGGTAGTGGCAGTGGTGGCGAAGGGCTCTGAGCCGGGGCGGGGCCGGGGCTGTGGCCAGTTGAATCTCCGGTCCCCCCTGCCGCCATCCCCCTTTCGCCCCGTTTAAATTGATCTCGTGAGGAGTGAAGGACGCTCTTCCAGGGTCGAAACGAGGACAGACTCCCGGAATCGTTCCATCTCCAGAGCCCTGCCTTCGGCGGGGCTCTTTTTTATGCCTGGATCGTTCCGCCATCCCGTGGGCCACGGCACCGACCAGCGCGCCAGCCACGGAACAGCCCATGAAAAAGCCGGCCCCGAAGGACCGGCTGACAACAGAGGGGGTTGCCGGACCAGGAGGCCCGGCGACGGCGGGTCACTTGATGGAGACCTTGCCACCCACTTCTTCGATGCTCTTTTTGAGAGCTTCGGCATCGGCCTTGGAGATGCCTTCCTTGACAGCCTTGGGAGCGGCTTCGACCAGGGCCTTGGCTTCGCCCAGACCGAGGCCGGTGGCCTCGCGGACGGCCTTGAGCACCTTGATCTTGGCGGCCGCATCGAAGCCATCGAGGATGACGTCGAATTCGGTCTGCTCCTCGACGGCCTCAGCGGCGGCACCGGGGGCGGCGGCGGCCACAACGACGCCAGCCGAAGCGGCGGCGGACACGCCGAAGGCCTCTTCAATCTGCTTGACGAGCTCGGAAGCCTCAAGCAGGGAGAGGGTTTTCAGTTGTTCGAGAATCTGGTCGGTGGTAGCGGACATGGGGGGGAATCAGCAACAGAACGGGAGGATCGGTGGAGCCCAGGGGTTCGCGGGTGCGAACTCAACCTTCGCCGGATTCGGCGTGCTGCTTGAGCGCCCTGGCGAGACCGGACGGAACCTCGTTGATGCCCACAGCCAGCTTGGTGGCCAGGCCGTTGATCGCACCAGCGATCTGGGCCATGAGCACCTCCTTGGAGGGCAGATCCCCGATGGCCTTGATGTCGTCTGGGGAAAGGAGCTTGCCTTCGAAAAGGCCGCCCTTCACTTCCGACTTCTTGCTGTCCTTCTGGAAGGACTGCAGGGCCTTCACCGCACCGCCGACATCGCCCTTGACCAGGACGAAGGCATTGGTGCCGGTGAGCAGGGAATCGAGATCCGACCAGGCGCTGTCACCATCAATGGCACGGCGCATCAAGGTGTTTTTGGTCACCTTGCACACACCGTTGCTGGCCTGCAGACGGGTCCGCAGATCAGTCATCTCCTTGATGGTCAGGCCCTTGAAATCGAGGACCAGCGCCATTTCGGCTTCACCGAGGAGCCCCTTGAGCTCTTCGACGATCTGTTGCTTGTTCTCCAGCGTGCGGCCCATAGGAGGTGGATCGGATCGGGGGAACAAGCAGGGAACGCGGTCCGGACAGCCATCCCTTGCGGGTGGCTTCGAGGCCGCTCATCGCTCCGCTCCGATCTGAAGGACTCCATTGGAGACCCCAGCACAGGCAAAAACCAATCGCGTGAACCTCGGCAGGACTTACGGCAGTGAACGACCGACCGGAATCGGTGACCCTGACGACCTGCTGTCTTGGGTTGGGCGCGTGCCCTTCTGGACGAATCCAGCTCTTGAACCTACATCACGGCAGGCCCAGCTCCCTCAGCCGCGCCACCCAGCGGGCATAACCGGCGGCGTTGAGATGCACGCCATCCACCGTGTAGGCACGCCTGAGTCCATCGCCGTCCGCCATCACCGGCGTCAGATCGACGAAGTCCCGGGGAGGCGTCTGGCTGGCGAGCAGGGCGTTGAGCTCCGCCACCCGGCGGACCCCGTCGGCACCGCAGCGGAAGCTGGCGCAGGGAATCGTGGACTGGATGATCACCCGGGCCCCCGTGCCGATCTGGAGGCCGGTCCGCAGCCACTGGATGCGGGCGGCGACCCGGCCGGGGTCGTAGCCCCAGACGATGTCGTTGATGCCCACCATCACCAGGTAGGTACCGGCGTCAGTCCGGCGGATCTGCGGCAGGCGGGCCATCAGCTGGAAGCTGGTGTCGCCGCTGATGCCCTGGTTGAACACCACGCGATCGGGGAAGGCCGCCTGCCAGTCGCCCTGGGCCGTGAGCGAATCGCCGACGAAGGTGACCGGGGCATCACGGCGCGGGGTCTGGGCTGGCTCCACCGCCATCGAAGAGGACGGGGGCCTGGAGAACAGGCCCCACCCCAGCGCCAGCAGGGTGAGCGGCAGGGCCACCCAGCCGCCGATCCGCAGCCATGAGGAGGCAGGCACCGCGGACGCTCAGCTCTCCTGCTTGATGTCCTGGAGAGCGGCGAAGTCGACCTGCACCGAGGGGCCCATGGTGGAGGCGACGTAGAGGCTGCGCCAGTAGCGGCCCTTGGCACCGCTGGGCTTGTTGCGGTCGATGGTTTCCTGCAGGGCCTTGAGGTTCTCCAGCAGCTTGGCGGTGTCGAAGCTGGCCTTGCCGAAACGCACGTGGACGATGCCGGCCCGGTCGGCCCGGAACTCCAGCTTGCCGGCCTTGAACTCGCTGATGGCGCCGCCCAGATCGGTGGTGACGGTGCCGGCCTTGGGGTTCGGCATCAGGCCGCGGGGACCGAGCACCCGGCCGAGCTTGGCCACCTTCGGCATCATGTCGGGGGTGGCGATCAGCAGATCGAAGTCGATCGCGCCACCGGCGATCTGGTCGACCAGCTCATCGTCGCCGGCCAGGTCGGCACCGGCGGCCTTGGCCTCGGCCACCTTCTCGCCCCGGGCGATCACGGCAATGCGGATGGTCTGGCCGGTGCCGTGGGGCAGGGCCACGGTGGTGCGCAGTTGCTGGTCGGTGTACTTGGGGTCGATGCCCAGGCGCACGTGGGCTTCGATGGTTTCGTCGAACCTGGCGGTGGCGGTGTCCTTGACCAGCGCGAGGGCCTCGAGCGGTTCGTAGGCGCGGTCCTCCACCTTGGCGGCGAGGGCGGTGAAGCGTTTGGAGACTTTTGTCATGGCGGTAAGGGGTGCGGACGACCGTGATCGGTCTCCCCCAGAAAGGTGATGAAGCGGAGAAGTGGACGGGGTGGAACGACGACCGCTGGCCGTCAGTCCTTGACGGCGACGCCCATGTTGCGGGCGGTGCCTTCGATGATGCGCATGGCCGACTCGACGCTGGTGCAGTTGAGGTCGGGCAGCTTGGTCTTGGCGATCTCCTCGAGCTGGGCGCGGCTGATGGCACCCACCGCTCCCTTGGCGGACGTGGCGGCACCCTTCTCGATGCCGGCGGCCTTGGAGATCAGCACCGAGGCGGGTGGGGTCTTGGTGATGAAGGTGAAGCTGCGGTCTTCAAAGACCGAGATCTCCACCGGGATCACGTACCCGGCCTTCTCCTGGGTGCGGGCGTTGTACTCCTTGCAGAACGCCATGATGTTGACCCCGTGCTGACCGAGGGCAGGGCCCACCGGTGGTGCGGGGTTCGCTTTGCCGGCCTGGAGGGCCAGCTTGATCACAGCTACGACTTTCTTGGCCATCGGCTGGGCTGGGGGACGGAACTCCCTTGCGGGAGTGCGGGACGGAACTCCCTTGCGGGAGCGTGGGACGGAACTCCGTTGCGGGAGCGTTGCGGATCGCCGGGGCGGGGGCCGGCCCGGCGGGATGGCGGCCCTCGAGGGGGCCACCCGGGGCCGCCCTCCGCAGGGAGGCGGCCGCCGTTCGATCAGCTCTGTTTGCTGATCTGGGAGAACTCGAGCTCCACTGGGGTCTCCCTGCCGAAGATCGACAGGAGGGCCTTCAGCTTGCTGCGTTCGCCGGAGACCTCGATCACCTCGCCCTGGAAGTCCTTGAACGGACCGGCGGTGACGAGGATCTGATCCCCCTCGGTGAGGTCGACCTTGAGGACGGGCTTCTTCTCGGCGGCACGCTTGAAGATGCGGTCGACCTCCTGGCGGCTGAGGGGCCGGGGCCGGATGTGGCCGCGGGCCTTGCCGGTGGCGCGGCGCTCCTCCTGCCCCACGAAGTTGATGACGTTGGGGGTGCTGCGCACCGCCATCATCGTGTCCTCATCGAGGACCATGCGCACCAGCACGTAGCCGGGGAACACCTTCTCCTCGATCGACTGGCGGCTGCCGTCCTTCTTCAGCTTCACACCGGGGGTCTGGGGGATCTCGATCTCGAGGATCCGGTTGCTCACCCCCAGGGTGACGGCCCGCTGCTCCAGGGTGGCCTTGACCTTCTTCTCGCAGCTGGAAGCCACCTGGACCGCGAACCAGCGGGCCACCTGGGGCTTGGCGGCTTCAGCGGCTTCGGCCGCCTCGGCCCCGCCCTCGGCGGCGATGTCGAGGACCTCCCCAGTGGGATCCGTACCCTCGGCGGGGAGCTCCAGCACCTCGGGGGCGTCCGGTTCGATCTCAGGCACGGCAGGCAGGGGAAGGGTCATCAACGGAAGATCTGGGTTGATCCCCAGTGGTAGAAGCGGTCGATCGCAGCGATCGCCGCGGCCGAAAGGCTCACCATCAGGATCACCGCCACCGACTCGCTGAACAGCTGCTGGCGGCTCGGCCAGACGACCTTGCGCAGCTCCGCGAGGGTGACCGCCACGAAGCCGGTGGGCTCCTTCTCCTCGGAGGGGAAGCCATCCGGACCGTCGTCGGGCGCGGACGTGCCGTTCCCGCGGGCCAGGGGCCCGTCGGGACTGCTCGTGGTGGTGGTGGCAGGGGGGATGGGGTCCACGGTGTGGATTCCGATGGCTGCCCTGGTGTCGGCAGACATCGACAAACGATCACCCTACCGGACGTCCCTCCCGGGTGTCCGCCAGGGGAACGAAGCGGAAGCCCGCCTCTCCGGGTCCGGCGAGCTCCAGCCGCACCCCCCGGGCCGTCGTGAAGTGATCCTCCAGCAGCTCGGTGGCCAGCGGGTTCTCGATGCGACGCCGCAGCACCCGGCGCAGGGGCCGGGCCCCGTACTCGGGTTCGTAGCCCTGGGCGGCCAGGGCCACCACGACGGCCTCTTCGATCTCCAGCTCCAGGTGCTGCTCCCGCAGCAGCAGGGCCAGCTCCGCCAGCTGCAGCCGCACGATCCGCTCCAGATCGGCGCGGGCGAGGGGACGGAACCGGATCACCTCGTCGATGCGGTTGAGAAACTCCGGCCGGAACTGGCGAGAGAGGGCCTCCTCCACCGCCCGATCGAGGCTGCGGTCCCGGGCCTGCTCCCCCTCCTCGGGGCCGGGATCCCTCGCCTCGCCGGCGGAGGGGGCGGCGCGGGCCCGCTCGAGGATGGCGCGGCTGGCCAGGTTGCTGGTCATGATCACCACGGTGTGGCGGAAATCGACCGTGCGGCCCTGGGAATCGGTGAGGCGGCCGTCGTCGAGCACCTGCAGCAGCAGGTTGAAGACATCGGGGTGGGCCTTCTCCACCTCATCCAGCAGCAGCACCGCATAGGGGCGGCGGCGCACGGCCTCGGTGAGCTGGCCGCCCTCCTCGTAGCCCACGTAGCCCGGGGGGGCCCCCACCAGGCGGGCAACGGCGTTGCGCTCCATGAATTCGCTCATGTCGAGCCGCACCAGGGCCTCCTCCTCATCGAAGAGGGCCGCCGCCAGGGCCTTGGCCAGTTCCGTCTTGCCCACCCCCGTGGGCCCCAGGAACAGGAACGACCCCACCGGCCGGGTGGGGGCCTGCATGCCGGCGCGGGAGCGGCGGATCGAGGCTGCCACCGCCGCCACCGCCTCGGGCTGGCCGATCACCCGTTCCCCGAGCCGCTGCTCCAGCTCGAGCAGCTTCTGGCGTTCGCCGGCCAGCAGCCGCTGGATGGGGATGCCGGTGGAGCGGGCCACCACATCGGCGATGTCACCCTCCTCCACCTGCTCCCGCAGCATCGGATCGCTCTGCAGTTCCGCCTCCAGGGCCGCCCGGCGCTGCTGCACCCCGTGCAGCTGGTCGTACTGCAGCCGGGCCGCCTCCTCCAGGTCCCCGTCCCGCTCGGCTTCGGCGATGGCGTGGCGCAGGTCCTCGTCCTGCTGCAGCAGCTCGCGCAGCTCCCCCAGGCGCTCCCGCTCCCCCGCCCAGCGCCGCTGCAGGCGGTCGAGCTGCTCATGGGCGAGGCGCCGCTGCTCCTGCAGCTGCACCCGCTCCTCCAGGGGCGCCGCCTCGGCGGCCAGCAGCGCCAGTTCCACCCGCCGCAGTTCCGCCTCGGCCGCCTCCACCACCTGGGGCTTGGAGGTGGCCTCCATGCGCAGGTTGGCGGCGGCCTCATCGATCAGGTCGATGGCCGAATCCGGCAGGCAGCGGTCGCTGATGTAGCGGGAGGCCAGCCGAGACGCCGCCACCAGGGCCCCATCGGTGATGGTGACGCCATGGTGGAGCTCGTAGCGCTCCTTCAGCCCCCGCAGGATCTCGAGGCAGGTGGGACCATCGGGCTCGCGGATCACCACCTGCTGGAAACGGCGTTCCAGGGCGGGATCCTTTTCGATGCTGCGCCGGTAGTCCTCGGGTGTGGTGGCGCCGATGCAGCGCAGGTCGCCGCGGGCCAGCACCGGCTTGAGGATGCTGGCCGCATCGGCGCCGGAGCGGTCGCTGCCCACCACCGTGTGCAGCTCGTCGATGAACAGCACCACACCGCCGGCACGGCCGCCTTCCCCGTCCTCGCCGCGCACCCCGTCGTTGTCGCGGACCTCGGCCAGCACGCTGCGCAGGCGCTCCTCGAACTGGCCGCGGAACTTGGCCCCGGCGATCAGGGCCCCCAGGTCCAGGGCCACCAGCCGCAGGCCCCGGAGGGCATCGGGCACCTCACCGGCCACGATCCGCTGGGCCAGGGATTCAGCCACGGCCGTCTTGCCGACACCGGGCTCACCGATCAGCACCGGGTTGTTCTTGCTGCGCCGGGAAAGCACCTGGATCAGCCGGCGGATCTCGGTGTCGCGGCCCACCACCGGATCGAGCTGGCCGGCCCGGGCGGCGGCGGTGAGGTCACGGCCGTAGCGCTCGAGGGCGCCGGGTTCGGGCTCCCCCTCCCGCTGCAGGGTCATGGCGGGCTCCGGCGCCGCCGGCGGCCGCGGGGGGGCAGC
>NZ_JAGQBM010000007.1:0-84716 GCF_024345635.1 Cyanobium sp. Lug-B | reverse complement strand
GCTGCCGCGGGCACCGGGGCCCAGGCCGAGCACCTGCTGGCGGCGGCAGCCCGCCTCGACGCTCCCGGTGCGTCCCATGGCTGAGGCGGCGGGGCCCACCCGGCGGGAGCGGCTGGGGGTGTGGCTGAAGGACCGGCTCCGCTACGAGTGGCTGCTGCGCCGTCCGGCACCGGCCCAGCTCGGGATCGCCAACCGCCGCGAGCGGCTGGAGGCCGCCCCCGATGGCTTCGGTCAGGCCTGTCTGTGGCGCTACACCTCCCGCCTGCACGCGCCGGCCATCCAGCCGGAGCTCGGCCGGCGCCTGCTGCGCCGCTGCCTGGCGGCGGCACCGATCCGGCGCCGGCCCACCCCCGGCTGGGCCGCTGGGCCACCGGAGGTGAGCGTGCTGATCGGCCACCGGGGCACCGAGCGGCTGCCCCTGCTGCTGGCGACCCTCGAATCCCTCGCCGCCCAGGAGGGCGTCCGGCTCGAATGCCTGGTGATCGAACAGGACAGCGAGCCCCGCATCGCCGACCGACTGCCGGGCTGGGTGCGCCACATCCACGGCCCCCTGCCGGATCCGACCGCCCCCTACAACCGCTCCCACACCTTCAACCTCGGCGCCCGCGAGGCCCAGGCCCCGGTGCTGCTGCTGCACGACAACGACATGCTCGTGCCCACCGGCTATGCCCGCCGCCTGCTGGAGCGGATCAGCCGGGGCTACGCGGTGGTGAATCCGAAGCGGTTCGTCTTCTACCTCGATGAGACCCACAGCGCGGCGGTGCTGGCCGGCTCGGGCGCCTATGACGCAAGGCCGGCGGAAGCGATCGTGCAGAACCTGGAGGCCGGCGGCTCGATGGCGATCACCGCCGAGGCCTACGCCGCCATCGGTGGGATGGATGAGGGCTTCGTCGGCTGGGGCGGGGAGGACAACGAATTCTGGGACCGCTGCCTCACCCGGCCCACCTGGATCTGGGGCTACGAGCCGATCGTGCACCTCTGGCACCGGGGCCAGCCCCTCAAGCACCAGACCGACAACCCCAACCTGGAACGGGCCCGGGCCGTGATGCGGCGCCCCGCCCTCGAGCGCATCGCCGCCCTGCGGCCCGCCCCGGTCCCCGGCCTGGTCAGCACGATCATCCCGGTCCACAACCGTGCCGCCCTGCTGCGCGCAGCGGTGGCCAGCGTGCTCGAGCAGGACCACCGGCCGATCGAGATCGTCATCGTCGACGACGGGTCCAGCGACGACACCGGCGCCGTGGCCGACGGGCTGGCCGCCGACCATCCGCAGACCATCCGGGTGATCCACCAGCCCAACCGCGGTCCCGGCGCCGCCCGCCAGCGGGGCCTGGACCAGAGCCGCGGAGAGTTCGTCCAGTACCTCGACAGCGACGACCTGTTGCTGCCCGGCAAGTTCAGCGCCCAGGTGGACGCCCTGCGGCGCTCCCCCGGAGCCGGGATCGCCTACGGCCCCAGCCTGGAGGAGGACCACTCCCGGCGGCCCGTCGAACGGTGCGGCCCGATGCGGGCCACCGGGATCCCCCTGGAGCGGCTGTTCCCCCGGCTGCTGCTGGAGCGCTGGTGGACCACCAGCTGTCCCCTTTACCGACGCGACCTGCTCGACCGCATCGGCCCCTGGCAGCCCTGGATCAACGAGGAGGACTGGGAGTACGACGGCCGGGCCGGGGCGACCGGCACTCCCCTGGTCTGGGTGCCGGCGCCGGTGTCGGTGCGGCGGATCCATATGGGCGACGACCACCTCAGCGACCGGGGCCACCTGGACCCCCGCAAGCTGGTGGACCGCTCCCGCGCCCAGGAGTCGCTGCTGCGCAGTGCCCTGGCCGCCGGCGTCGACCCCGGCGGCCCCGAAATGGCGCGCTTCTCCCGCTCCGCCTTCCTGCTCAGCCGCCAGTGCGGTGCCGCCGGCGCCGAGCAGGCCGCCCGCCGGCTGTTCCGGCTGGCCCGGCGCCACGGGGCCCGGCAGCCGCGACGGCAGCTGGAGTTCCTCCTCTACGGCCTGCTCGCCGCGGCCCTGGGCTGGGGCCGGGCGGCCCGGCTGAGCATGGGAGTCCGGACACGGCTGCGGCCAGGACCCCGCCCAGGGGGGAACATGACCTGAGGTGATGCACGAGCCTGTGGAGCACGAATCCGGCACGGCCCCGCAGGTGTCGGTGGTGATGGGGGTTCGCAATGGCGCCGCCAGCCTCGCCGCGACCCTCGATTCCCTGACCGGCCAGGAGGGGGTGGAGCTGGAGATCGTGGTGATCAACGACGGCTCCAGTGACAACACCGGCGCCCTGCTCGCCGCCCGGGCCGCCGCCGAGCCGCGGCTGCGGGTGCTGGATCGGCCGGGACGGGGCCTCACCCGCTCCCTGATCGAGGGCTGCCAGCTGGCCCGCGGCCAGTTCATCGCCCGCCAGGACGCCGGTGACCTCTCCCTGCCGGGCCGGCTGCAGCGGCAGCTGCGCTGCCTGGAGGAGCATCCCGACGCCAGCCTCTGCTCCACCCACGTGCGCCTCGTGGTGCCGGAGGGGGCCACGGTGCGGGTCAACGCGCCGGAGCCCGCGGAGCTGGCCGATGGTCTCACCGGGCCCGCCATCCACGGCTCGGTGATGATGCGCCGCAGCGCCTACGAGCGCGCCGGGGGCTATCGGCCGATGTTCTATTTCGCCCAGGACATCGATCTCTGGAGCCGCATGGTGGAACTCGGCAAGCACCTGGTGGTGCCGGAGGTGCTCTACGAGGCCACCCTCTCCCCTGGATCGATCAGCGGCTCCCGGCGCCGGGAACAGGACGCGTTCCATGGTCTGATCGTGGCGGCCACCGAGGCGCGACGATCAGGCCGGGAGGAGGGTCCCGTGCTGGCCGAGGCCGAGGCGCTGAGCCAGCACTGCCGCGGCTCGCTGCCCGACCCCCGCCGCCAGGCCGATGGGGCCTACTTCATCGGCGCCTGCCTCATCCGTGAGCACCCGGACCTGGCCCGCCGCTACCTGCGCCAGGCCCTGGCCCTCAACCGCTGGCACCTCAAGGCCCGGCTCAAGCTGGCCACCCTGCCATGACCCTCAGCGTCGCCATTCCCACCTTCGGCCGCGATCAGGTGCTGATCGACAGCGTCGCCGCCCTGCTGGCGCTGGATCCGCCCCCCTTCGAGCTGCTGGTGGTCGACCAGACGCCCCGCCACGACCCCGACAGCGAGGCCCGGCTGGCGGCCTGGCAGGCGGAGGGACGGATCCGGTGGCTGCGGCTGCCGACCCCCTCGATCACCGGCGCCATGAACGTGGCCCTGCAGGAGGCCCGCGGCGATCGGGTGCTGTTCCTCGACGACGACATCCTGCCGGACCCGGAGCTGCTCAACGCCCACGAACGGGCCGGTGCCGCTGACCCCGACGCCATGCTGGCCGGGCGGGTGCTGCAGCCCTGGCACGGGGGCCAGAGCGATCCGGAGGACGGGCCCTTCCTGTTCAACAGCCTGCGGCCCCGCTCCGTGGCGGAATTCATGGGGGGCAACGTGGCGATCCCGCGGCGGCTGGCCCTGGATCTGGGGGGCTTCGACCAGAACTTCGTGCGGGTGGCCTACCGCTTCGAGGCGGAATTCGCCTTCCGCTGGCGCCAGGCCGGCCATCCGATCCAGTACGTGCCGGGTGCCCTGATCCACCACCTCCGGGCTGAGCGGGGCGGCACCCGCAGCTACGGCAAGCACCTCACCACGGTGAAGCCCGACCACGCCGTGGGCCGGTACTACTTCCAGCTGCGCACCCAGCCCCTGCCGGCGGCCTTGGCGGGCTGCCTGGGCGGCTGGCTGGGGTCGGTACGCAGTCGCCACCACCTGCGCCATCCCTGGTGGATCCCCCCCACCCTGATCGCCGAAGGGCGCGGCCTGCTCTGGGCCCTGCGGCTGCAGCGCAGGGGGCCGGCCCTGCTGCCCACCCGCCGCCGGCGGCTGCTGATCGCCGGCAGCCACCCGGTCCAGTACCAGACGCCCCTGTTCCAGGCCCTGGCCGCCGCCCCCGGCGTGGCCACGGATGTGCTCTATCTCACCCTTCCGGACGCCCGCACCCAGGGGCTGGGTTTCGGCGTCGCCTTCGAGTGGGACGTGCCGCTGCTGGAGGGCTACCCCTGGCACCGGGCCGCCAGTGGCCGGGGCCGCGGCATCACCTCCGGCTACCGGGGCGTCTGGCTGGCCCGGCCCCTGAAGGAGCTGGGCTTCGGCCCGGCCCGGCAGCGCCCCGATGCCCTGCTGCTCACCGGCTGGCACTTCCTGGGCATGGTGCAGCTGTTCATCGCCGCCCGGCTGCAGGGCCTGCCGGTGCTGCTGCGGATGGATTCCAACGCCTTCCGTCCCAGGCCCTGGCCCCTGAACCTCACCTATTGGCTGCTGTTCCGGGGGGTGTCGGTGGGCCTTCCGGTGGGCACGGCCAATGCCCGCTGGTACCGCCAGTTCGGTGTGCCCCAGAGCCGGCTGGTGCCCTCGCCCCACTTCGTCGACAACGCCTACTTCGCGGAGCGGGCCGCGGCCCTGCGCCCCCACCGGGACGCGCTGCGCCAGGACTGGTCCGTCCCCCGGGAGGCCTTCTGCTTCCTGTTCGCCGGCAAGCTCCAGTCCAAAAAACGGCCCCTCGACCTGCTTGAAGCGCTGCGGCTGCTGGTGATGGAGCCCCTGGGCCACCCGGTGCATCTGCTGATCGTGGGCAGCGGCCCCCTGGAGGAGGCCTGCCGGGAACTGGCTCGCCAGCACGCCCTGCCGGTGAGTTTCGCCGGCTTCCTGAACCAGTCGGCCATGCCCTCGGCCTATGCGGTGGCCGACGCCCTGGTGCTGCCCTCCGACCACGGCGAGACCTGGGGGCTGGTAGTGAATGAGGCCATGGCCTGCGGGCTGCCGGCGATCGTGAGCGACCAGGTGGGCTGCGCCGAGGATCTGGTGCTGGAGGGCCGCACGGGCCTGGTGAGCCCCGTCGGCCAGCCGGTGGCCCTGGCCGCGGCCATGGGCCGGATGGCCGCCGATCCGGCCGCCGCCGCCGCCATGGGACAGACGGCCCGGGAGCGCGTCAACAGCCACTTCAGCGTGCGGAACGCCGCCGAGGGGATCCTGGCGGGGCTGGCCCGGCTGGAGCGGCGCTGAGATGGCCAGGGCCCTGATCCTTTCCCTCCAGCCGCCGGGGGGCGGCGGCGTCCAGGCCCGCCGCTACGCCAAGCTCCTGCCCCATCTGCCGGCGGCCGGCTGGGAGTTCCACGTCATCGGCCCTGACCCCCGGCTCGATGCCGTCACCCCGGAACCCTTCCCCGAGCAGGAACGCTTCTGCCACTACAGCCGGCAGGTGTCCCGCTCCCAGCGCTGCGCCATCCGCAGGAACCGGCGCCGTCGCGGCTCGCCGCTCCACCTCTGGTTCGGCCTGCGCCAGCTGGTCCACCGGCGCCTGGAGCAGCTGGGGCGCCACGACCCCCAGACCCATGCCCTCGAAGGCCTCCGGGCCACCGCCCTGGAGACGGCGGCGCGCCTTCCCTTTGATGCGGTGGCCGGCATCTGCCCGGATTTCCGCGTGCTCGAGGTGGCCCTCGAGGTGGCCGGCCAGCTCGGCAAGCCCTTCATCGCCATCTACGACGATCCCTTCGGCCACCGGGAGAAGGGCCGTTTCCACCCGGCCCACCCCGAGCGCCAGCGGGCCGTGCTGGCCGCCGCCGCCGGGGCCGTGTTCGCCTCGCCCCTCACCCTGGAGCGCTACCGGGAGCAGGGGCTGCTGGGCGACACGCCGGCCCGGTTCCTGCCGGACTGCTTCGATCCCGGTGAGGCTTCCGCGGTCCCGCCTGCCGGCATCGGCGGCGGACCGGCCGACAGGGAGACGCCGGCGCGACCCCTGGCGCCGCTGACGCTGTTCCACCCTGGCAACCTGGGCCCCTGGCGGCCGATCGAGCCGCTGCTGGAGGCCGTGCGGCGCTGGCGGGCCGAGGCCCACGGCGGGCTGCGGATCCTGCTCTACGGCTACCTCTACGAAGCGGCCCGGGCGGCCATCCGCAGCGACCCCCTCCTGCGCCAGGACGTCACGCTCCACGCCCCCGTCAGCAACGAACGCTCCCACCAGCTGGCGGAGGCCGCCGATGGCCTTCTGGTGCTGATCGGCCCGCGCCACACCGACAACCTGCCCTCGAAGTTCTTTGAATACCTGCCCCATGGCACGCCGGTGCTGGTGGCCGGGCCGGCCGGCAACCCGCTGCAGGCGATCGTCGAAGGCCTGGAGAAGGGGATCTACTGCGACATCGAGAGCAGCGCGGCCATCTTCGACGCCCTGGTGGCCCTGCGGGAGCGGGGCGGCTGGTTCCGGGAGCGCCATCGCCACCACCGTGACGCCATCGCCGCCTATGCCGCCCCGGCGGTGGCAGGAGCCTGGGGGGCGGCCTTCGACGATTTCCTGGCGATTCGCCCGGCGCCATGAGGGTGCTTCATGTCATCCCCTCGATCAGCCCGCTGCGGGGCGGCCCCAGCCGGGCCGTGGTCGAGATGGTGGCGGCCCTGCGGCTCCGGGAGGTGGACGCGGCCATCCTCACCACCAACGACCACGGCCCGGGGCTGCACCCCGACCTGGTCACCGGCCGCTGGCAGCAGCACCGGGGGGTGCCGGTGCTGGCCTTTCCCCGCTGGAGTCCGCCCGTCGCCGCCCTGCGGGAGTTCGCCATCAGTCCCGGGCTCAGTCTCTGGCTGGCCCGCCACCTGAAGGACTACGACCTGCTGCACATCCATGCCCTGTTCTCCTACCCCTCCACCAGCGCCATGGCCCAGGCCCGCTGGGCCAGCGTTCCCTACATCCTGCGCAGCATCGGCCAGCTGAGCCCGTGGAGCCTGGCCCAGAGCCGCGGCCGCAAGCGGCTGATGCTGGGCCTGATCGAACGGCGCAACCTGCAGCGGGCGGCCGCCCTGCACTTCACCACCGGCGCCGAGCGGGACGAGGCCGCCGCCCTCGGCCTGGCTCCCCCCGCCCTGGTGCTGCCCCTGGGGGTGCGCGGCCCTGCGGCGGCGGCGGCGGGCGACCGGGACGGCACCACGCCGGTCCGCTTTCTGTTCCTGTCCCGGCTGCACCCCAAGAAGCGGCTGGAGAACCTGCTGGACGCCCTGGCCCTGCTGCAGCGGCACCGGCCGGAGGCGCCCTGGGAGCTGGCCATCGCCGGCGACGGGGAGCCGCGCTACGTCGCCGGCCTGCAGGAGCGCAGCCGGCGGCTGGGCCTGGAGGCCCGTTGCCGCTGGCTGGGGTTCGTGGAGGGGGAGGCCAAGTGGCAGGCGCTGCAGACGGCCGACTGGTACGTGCTGCCGTCGGCGGCGGAGAACTTCGGCATCGCCGCCGTGGAGGCCCTCGCCGCCGGCACCCCGGTGATCCTGTCCCCCGAGGTGGCCGTGGCGGCCGATGTGGAGCGCTGCGGCGCCGGCCTGGTCTGCGGCAGCGACCCCGAAGCCCTCGCCCGCACCCTGGCCACCGCGCTGGAGCGGCCCACCCTGTCAATGCGGGCGTCCGCCCTTAATCTGGCTCAGATGGATTTTTCCTGGAGCACGATCGCCCTTCAGCTGCGTGACGCTTACCGCCAGGTGCTGAACTCCTCCGCCGGCCGATGACCATCCTGCTGCTGATCGTGCTCTTCGGCGCCCTGGCCGCCGTGCTGCTCGACGGCGACTGGCGGGCGGGCCTGATGGTGACCCTGCTGATCGGCTTCGTGCAGGATCCCCTGCGCAAGATCACCCCGGACCAGCCGGGCTACATGGTCGGCCTGGTGCTGGTCGGCTTTGCCCTGTGCGGCGCGGTGATGCTGGAGCGGGCGGGCCGCTTCAACCTGCGGGCCATGTTCTGGACGGTGCCGCAGTTCGATGGCTGGGTGACGATCTACTTCGCCCTGATCGCCCTGCAGAGCCTCAACAGCTTCGCCCGTTTCTCCGACATCCGCCTCACCGCCATCGGCGCCGCCTTCTATCTGGCCCCGGCCTTCGGCCTCTGGGTGGGCTTCCAGGTGGGCTGCTCCCTGCCGTTCCTCAGGCGGCTGCTGACGCTCTACCTGATCGGTTCGACGGTGATGGCCTTCACCGTCTATCTCAGCTTCCAGGGGGTCGACCATCCCACCCTCCAGGAAGTGGGCGAGGGTCTGCTGATCACCTTCCGCCACGGCTTCTCCGCCCAGGGGGCCTCCGGCTTCTGGCGCACCAGTGAGATCGCCTCCTGGCAGCTCTCGGCGGCGGCCTGCATCGCCGCCTCGATGGGCATCGCCAGCCAGAAACCCACCAACCAGTTCGGGCTGCTGCTGCTGGCGGCGGGCTTCGCCTTCCTGACGATCCTCACCGGCCGGCGCAAGGCCCAGGTGCTGATCCTGGCCTTCGTCGCCGTCTATCTGCTGCTCTTCAGCCGCCGGGCCAGCCCCGCCTCCAAGGAGCGGGTGATCTCGAGCGTGCTCGGCGTGGCCGGGATCGCCTACCCCCTCTATGCCTTCATCCTCTCCGAGAATCTGGGGGAGAACTTCGGCGAGTACACCAACCGCTCCCTGACCATCCAGCAGGATCTGGTCGAGCGCTTCGATTCCCAGGGCATCGGCGCCACCCTGCGGGCCATCGAGATCTCCGACGGCATCGGCATGGGGGTGGGTGCCGGGGCCAGCACGGGGGGCCTGGTGAGGAATGCGGCCCGCGATGCCATCCAGAGCGTGGGCTTCGTGTCCGAGGGGGGCGGCGGCCGCCTCATCCTCGAACTGGGGGTCCCCGGCATGGTGGTGCTCGGGGTGATCCTGGTGCTGCTGGGCCTCGTGCTGCTGCGCAACTTCCGGCTGCTGAAGCAACTGCCCCAGTCCACCTCGGCCCTGCTGATGGGGCTGATGTCCTTCGCCCTGGCCAATGTGCCGGCGTTCTTCTCGGCGGCCCAGCTCTACGGCGACCCCTTCGTGCTCATCCTGATGAGCCTGTCCCTCGGCTCCTTCCTGGCCATTCCCACCCTGGTGTCCCAGCAGCAGGAGCAGTGGGCGCTGTGGCAGGAGCAGCGACGCCGGCAGCAGATCCTCCTGGAGAAGCACTCCCAGCCCCAGACATGAGTCGGAACGAGCCCGCCGCGCCGCTCCTCACCGCCCTGATCCTGACCCACAACGAAGAGGCCAACATCGGCCGCACTCTCACCCACCTGGACTGGCTGGATTCCATTCTGGTGATCGACAGCGGCAGCAGCGATGCCACCCTCGCGATCCTCGCCGGCCACGGGGCGGTCCGGGTGCTGCATCGGCCCTTCGACAGCTTCGCCGACCAGTGCAACTTCGGCCTCGACCAGATCACCTCCCCCTGGGTGCTGAGCCTGGATGCGGACTATCTGATCCCGCCGCCGCTGGCCGCTGAAATCCAGGCGGTGATCAGGGATCCGGCGGCCACCGCGATGGCGGGCTATGCCATCCCGTTCCGCTACTGCATCGGCGGCCGGCCCCTGCGCAGCGGCATGCTGCCCCCCCGCACCAGCCTCTATCGCCCGGAACTGGGCCGCTATCGCAACGACGGCCACGGCCACCGCATTGTCCTGTCGGGACCCATCGGGCGGCTGCGGCAGCCGATCTTCCACGACGACCGCAAACCCCTGCAGCGCTGGCTGGCCTCCCAGGGCTCCTACCTGGCGATCGAGGCGGCCAAGCTGCGGGCCACCCCCTCCAGCCAGCTGTCCCCGGCGGATCGGCTGCGCAAGCACACCCCCCTGGCCCCCTTGGCGGCCCTGCTGTTCTGCCTGATCTGGAAGGGGGGGCTCCTGGAGGGCTGGCGCGGCTGGGCCTACGCCCAGCAACGCATGTATGCCGAACTGCTGCTCCATCTGATGCTCCTGGAGGGCCGCTGCAGCCTCTCGACTCCCCCGTGAATGCCCACAGGGCCCTGCAGGATCTGGCAGTTGGATTAAGGTCCGGCCGGACCGCCGGACTGCCCCCTTCGAGTCCTTCGTTGATTCCCCCGCCCCGCTCTTCTCGATGCCTTCGATCCTGATCACCGGCGGCGCCGGATTCATCGGCGTCAACGCCGCCCAGCACTTCGCCTCCCTGGGGTGGGAGGTGGCGATCCTCGACAACCTCTCCCGCCGGGGCACCGAGGACAACCTCCGCTGGCTCCTCGACCAGCATCCCGCCATCGCCTTCCACCGGATCGACATCCGCCAGGCCGACGCCCTCGCGGAGGTCGTGGCCGCCGTGCGCCCCTCGATGCTGCTGCATCTGGCCGCCCAGGTGGCGGTGACCACCTCCTACACCAACCCCCGGGAGGATTTCGAGATCAACGCCCTGGGCACGTTCAACGTGATGGAGGCCGTACGGCTCCATTCCCCCGAGAGCTTCGTGCTCTACGCCTCCACCAACAAGGTCTACGGCGGCATGGAAACGGTGCCGGTGGAGATGACCCCCCACGGCTATCGCTTCCGCGACCTGCCGTCCGGGGTGCCGGAAAGCCAGCCCCTTGATTTCCACTCCCCCTACGGCTGCTCCAAGGGGGTGGCCGACCAGTACACGATCGACTACGCCCGCATCTACGACCTGCACACCTGCGCCTTCCGCCAGTCGTGCATCTACGGCACCCGCCAGTTCGGCATCGAGGACCAGGGCTGGGTGGCCTGGTTCAGCATCGCCGCCCTGCTGGAGCGGCCGATCACCCTCTACGGCGACGGCTGGCAGACCCGCGACGTGCTCGACGTGCGCGACCTGGCCCGGGCCTACGAGGCCGCCTGGCACAGCCGCGACCGCATCAGCGGCCAGGCCTTCAACATCGGCGGCGGGCCGGTCAACACCCTCTGCCTGCGGGATCTGCTGCGCTTTCTGGAGGAGGAGCTGGCGATCACGCTCACGCCCCTCAGCGGCCAGTCCCGCCCGGGCGACCAGCCCGTGTTCATCTGCGATGTCAGCAAGGCCGCCGAGCAGCTGGGCTGGACGCCGGAGATCAGCGTTGATGCCGGCGTGCGCCACCTGATCCGCTGGGTCCGCGACAACCGCGATCTGTTCGGCTGGCTCAGGCAATGAGGCGGCCCCGGGCCCTGGTCAGCACCATCGAACCGGTGGACGGCGGCGTGCCCGCCATGACCACCGCCGTCACCCGGATGCTCGAGGAGCTCGACATCGAGCCCGTGTTCGCCTGGTACGCCCCCTGGAGCACCCATCCCCGTCTGTCGGTGCCGCTGCACGCGCTCGCCAGCGGCCGGCGCCCCGGCCGGATGGAACGGTGCGTCTACGGCGACCATGACGGCCATGGCCTGGGGGCCTGGCTGCCGGAGCTGGAGTTCACCCACTACCTGCCGCGGCGGGCCTGGAGGGAGCTGGTGGCCGGCTGCGACCTGCACCTCTCGGTGACGGGCAATCCCCTCTGCGCCGTCCCCTTCGCCCGCCTGGGGATCCCGTTCCTGGCCTGGGTGGCCACTCCCTGGAAGGAGGATCGGGTCGATCGCGTCCGGGGCTTCTCCCGGCCCCGGCGGCTGCTCGACCGGATGCTCAACGGACCGGTGCTGCAGCGGCTGGAGTGCCAGGTGCTGCGGGCCCCCCGGGGCCGGATCCTGGCGTTGAGCGGCTACACGGCCCGGGCCCTCGAGGCGCTGGCCCACCGGCCGATGGACGGGGTGATGCGGATGCCGGTGAATCCCGCCGTCTTCCTCCCCGCCCCGGAGCGGCTGGTGCCCTGGCGCGTCGGCTTCGCCGGGCGCTACGGGGACCCCCGCAAGCACATCACCCTGCTGCTGGAGGCCGTGGCCCGCCTCGTCGCCGCCGGCCACCCCGTCGAACTCGTTCTGGCGGGCGAGCAGGACGTCGACCGCCTGCGCGGCCCCCTGGTGGCGATGGGACTGGCCGATCGGGTGCGCTGCCTCCCCTGCCTGGCCCCCGCCGCCCTGGCGGAGGTGCTGCAGACGCTGGATGTGTTCGTGATCCCCTCCCACCAGGAGGGGCTGTGCATCGCCGCCCTCGAGGCCATGGCCTGTGGCGTCCCGGTCGTGAGCACCCGCTGCGGCGGACCGGAGGACTACGTGATCGACGACCGCACCGGCCAGCTGGTGGCCCGTGATCCCGCCGCCATGGCGGCGGCGATCGCGGCGATCAGCGTCGATCGGGACCGGCGCGGGCGCCTCTCCGCCGGCGCGCTCACCTGGGTGCGGGAGCAGGCGAGCCCCCAGGCGGCCCGGCGCACCTTCCGGGCCCACCTGGAGGCGGTCGCCCCCGGGAGGATTCCCTCCCTGCGGGAGGCCTAGGGCCATGTGCGGCATCGCGGGCCAGCTGGGGAAGGACCCGGGCGACTTCGCCGCCAGGGTCGGCCCGCGACTCGCCCACCGGGGGCCGGATGATGCCGGCGTCTGGCAGGACGCCAACGCCTGCCTGGTCCACCGGCGGCTGGCGATCCTGGATCTCTCCCCCCTGGGCCACCAGCCGATGGCCTCCGCCTGCGGCCGCTGGCAGCTGGTGTTCAACGGCGAGATCTACAACCATGGCGAACTGCGCCGCCGTCTCGAGGCGGAGGGGCAGCGCTTCCGGGGCAGCGGCGACACGGAGGTGCTGCTGGCCTGGCTGGTGAGCCGGGGCCTGGACGGGCTGGAGGCGCTGCGGGGCATGTTCGCCTTCTGCCTCTATGACACCCGGGAGCACAGGGCCCTGCTCGCCCGCGATCCCCACGGCATCAAGCCCCTCTACCTGCGCCGCGGGCCCGGGGGGTCCCTGGCCTTCGCCTCGGAGCTGCGGGCCCTGCTGGCCGCCGACGGCGAGGCGCCGTGCCTGAACCGCCGGGCCCTGGGGCATTACCTGGCCACCGGCTCGGTGAGCGAGCCCGACACCCTGGTGGAAGGGGTGGAGCGCCTCCCCTGTGGCCACGCCGCCACCTGGCGCCAGGGTCAGCTGACGCTGCGGCCCTGGGGGGCCCTGCCGGAGAGCCTCGTCGGCGCCACCGGCACCGCCGCCATGGGGACCGCCGAGGCGGTGGCCCTCACCCGCTCGGCCCTCGAGGATTCGGTGGCGGCCCACATGGTCAGCGATGTGCCGGTGGGGCTGTTCCTCAGTGCCGGGCTCGATTCCGCCTCCCTGCTGGCGCTCGCCCCCCGGGGCCTGCATACGTTCACGATCGGCTTCGAGACGCCGGGTGCCGGCACGTTCGATGAATCGGGGCCGGCGGCCCGCATCGCCGCCCACTTCGGAGCCCATCACACCCCCCTGAACCTCAGCGCCGACCAGGCCCGCCAGTGGCTGCCGGCCTTCCTGGCCAGCCAGGACCAGCCCTCCATCGATGGCTACAACACCTGGTGTGTCTCCCGGCTGGCCACGGAGCACGGGCTGAAGGTGGCCCTCTCCGGTCTGGGCGGGGATGAGCTGTTCGGCGGCTACCCCAGCTTCCGGATGGTGCCGAAGCTGCGGCGCTGGCGGCGCCTGATCGGTCCCGCCGGTCCGGCGGCGGCGTGGCTGCTGCAGCGGCTGCCCCAGGGGCGCCGCGCCCGGCTGCAGCGGATCAGCGCACTCCTGGAAGCGCCTGCCTCCCTGGCGGAGGCCTACGGCTGCTTCCGGGGCCTGTTCTCCCGCTCCGAGAGCGATCGTCTGCTGGCGCACTGGGGGCTCCCTCCCGAGCCCGGGGGCGTGCCGTCGGCCGCCGATGGCGGCGGGGTCGGGGGCGGCACGGGCGGCGGTGCAGCGCCGGGGGGCCGCGAAGGGGTGGCCTGGCTGGAGGGCAGCCGCTACCTACGCAACCAGTTGCTGCCGGACAGCGACGTGATGGCGATGGCCGCCGGGCTGGAGCTGCGCCTGCCCCTGGTGGATGCCCGGCTGCAGCGCCGGCTGGCCCCGATTCCCACCGCCCTGCGCCTGGCGGAGGGCAAGCAGCTGCTGGCCCGCAGCGTGCCGGAGCTGCCCGACTGGTTCCTGAACCGCCCCAAGCAGGGGTTCCGCTTTCCGTTCCAGCTGTGGCTGGACGACCCGGCCTCGCCCCTGGCCCTGCGACTGCCCTCCACCCCCCGGGGGATCGATCTGGCGCCCTGGTACCGGCGCTGGAGCCTGATGGTGCTGCAGCACTGGCTGGAGGTGCACCTCGGCCTCAGCCTTTCGCCGGCGCCCCGCCCATGAGCCGGTTTCCGGCGTGGCCGCCCGCGATGGCGGGGATGGCTCCGGAAAGGTCGCCTAGAATCATTCCGCGGGCGAACGCCGCCTCCGCCGTGTCATCCGCTGAACGTTTTCCTCCCTTGATCCGGCCAGCCGTCCGTGGAAGCCGAGGCCGACCGGGTGGTGGGGACCATCGGGACGGCTCCAGTGCCCGGGACCGGAGCAGGGTTCCGCCGATCTCCCTTCGCGGGGCCCCATCCGCCCAGCCCGTCCTCCACCCGCCGTCCGGTTCCCCAGCTCCATGACGCTCATCCTGGGCATCAATGCCTTCCACGCCGATGCGGCCGCCGCCTTGGTGCGGGACGGGGTGATCGTCGCCGCCGCCGAGGAGGAGCGCTTCCGCCGCATCAAGCACTGGGCCGGCTTCCCATCGGAGGCCATCGCCTGGTGCCTCGCCGATGCCGGCGTCGGGCCGGCCGACCTCGACCACGTCGCCATCAATTCCCAGCCGGGGGCCCACCGCTGGCGCAAGGTGGCCTACACCCTGGGGCACCGTCCCGATCCCCGCTTCCTGGTCGCCCGCTGGCGCAACAAGCGGGAACGGGCCGATCTGGGCCAGCAGCTGGCCCAGGCCTTCCCCGGGACGGCGATCCGTGCGCAGCTGCACTTCGTCGAGCACCACCGGGCCCACCTGGCCTCGGCCTTCTTCGCCTCCCCCTTCGAGGAGGCGGCGGTGATCTCGGTGGACGGCTTCGGTGACTTCGCCAGCGGTGCCTGGGGGTATGGCCGGGGCAACCAGCTCAGCCTCGATGGCCAGATCTGGTTCCCCCATTCCCTGGGCGCCTTCTACACGGCGATCACCCAGTACCTGGGCTTCCCCAACTACGGCGACGAATACAAGGTGATGGGACTGGCGCCCTACGGCCAGCCCACCCGGATGGAGGCGATGCGCCGGATCGTGCAGCTGCAGGACGACGGCACCTACCGCCTGGATCTGCGCTACTTCCTCCATGCCACCCAGAAGCTGCCCCACCAGTGGAGCAACGGCGCCCCTGTGGTGGGCAGCCACTGGAGCCCGGAGCTGGAAGCCCTGCTCGGCCCCGCCCGCCGGGCCGACCAGCCCCTGGAGCAGCACCACATGGACATCGCCCGCTCGGCCCAGGCGATGTACGAGGAGGCCTTCTTCCACCTGCTGCGGGCCCTGCACCGCAGCCACCCCAGCGACCAGCTCTGCATCGCCGGAGGCTGCGGCGCCAACTCGGTGGCCAACGGCAAGGTGACCCTGGCCACCCCCTTCCGGCGCGTCTACGTCCAGGCGGCCGCCGGCGATGCGGGGGGTGCCCTCGGCGCCGCCCTCGAGGTCTGGCACGGCCTGGGTGGACCCCGTTCCACGCCGATGCGCCATGCCTACCTGGGCAGCCAGCCGGCCGCCGGTGAAGTGGAGGAGCTGCTGGCCAGAGCGGACACCCGCACGGCCCTGGAGCAGGCCGGTTGCAGCCTGCAGCGGCCGGAGGAGGGGGTGCTGTGCGAGCAGGTGGCCGCGGCGATCGCCGAAGGTCTGGTGATCGGCTGGTTCGACGGCCGGATGGAATGGGGACCCAGGGCCCTGGGCCACCGCTCGATCCTCGGCGACCCCCGGCGCGCCGACATGAAGGACATCCTCAACCTCAAGATCAAGCGTCGGGAGTCGTTCCGCCCCTTCGCCCCTTCGGTGCTCGCCGAGGCGGTGGGCGAGTGGTTCAGCCTCGACGGGGAGGTCCCCTTCATGATGCAGGTCTATCCGATCCGGGAGGAGCAGCGGGCCCGCATCCCGGCCGTCACCCACGTGGACGGCAGCGGCCGGCTCCAGACCGTCAATGCCGCCGACAACGGCCGCTACTACCGCCTGATCCGCGCCTTCGCCGACCTCACCGGCGTGCCGATGGTGCTCAACACCTCGTTCAACGAGAACGAACCGATCGTCTGCACCCCCGCCCAGGCCCTCGACTGCTTCCTGCGCACCCGCATGGACCTGCTCGTGCTCGGCGACGTGCTGATCCGCCGGCAGGGGTGAACGCCACGCCGCCACCGGGCCCCGCCACCGGTGCCACCACACCCTCAGGCGCCGACACCGGGCTCAGCCTGATCGTTCCGACCCTCGATTCCCACCACCTGCTGCCGCGGCTGGTGAACTCCCTGCAGCGCCAGAGCTGGCCCCACTGGCGGGTGCTGTTCATCGACGGGCCCAGCGGACCGGAGCACCGGGCCTGGCTGGAGGCCCTCTGCCACCGGGACCACCGCTTCCGCTGGCAGCCCCAGGATCCGGCCCTCCCCGGCATCTTCGGCGCCATGAACCAGGGCTTCCGGGCCGCGCCGGCGGAGCACTGGCTGCTGTTCTGGGGCAGTGACGACTGGGCGCCCTCCCGCACCGTGCTCGAGGAGGCCATGGAGGCGACCCAGCGGGGGCCCCGCGGCGGCCAGCCACCGGATCTGGTGGTCTGCTGCGGCCGCTATGCGGGCAAGGGGCCGGACGGGGCCACGCGCCTGGGGCGGCGCACCGCCTTCTCCAGCTGCCGGGCCTTCCGCCTCAGCCTGTTCCTGGGCTCCACCCCCCCCCACCAGGCCACCCTGATCGGCCCCGGGGCCCGCCGGCGGCTCGATCACTACGCCGAACCCTTCCGGCTCTCCGCCGACCTCGACTACTTCCTGCGCCTCAGCACCAGCCGCGACCTGACGCCCAGGGGCCTGGATCTGGAACTGGTCCACATGGGGGAAGCGGGGGCCAGCGGCCAGCAGACCGGCCGGCGGCTGCAGGAGGTCGCCCTGGCCTACCGCCAGGCCTTCGGCTGGCTCTGGTGGCTCCCCTTCGGCCTTCGCTACGTCCGGCGACTCTGGAGCCGCCGGCCCGGGGCGGGGCGGCGGCGGAAGTCCCCCGGACGGGACCGATAAGCTTGACCAGGCCTGCGCAGCGATTCCCTTGCCCGAGGAGGAGAGGCCACCAGGGGCCGACCCGGAACCGCGGCGGAAACGGGTCCGCAAGAAGAAGCCGCGGCAGAGGGAGGGCTCGCTGCTGCAACGGCTCTGGTGGAATCGCAAGACCCGGCTGGGGATCCTGGCCCTGGGCGTCGCCGGAGCCCTTGCCTGGTTCTTCGCGCCCGCCTGGCAGGGGACGCGGGGCACCTCCCCCCGGCCCTCGCGCCAGGCCGTCACCAACGTCCCGAAGGGCGCCACCTCGGGCCCGGATGTCATCTCCGCCTTCATCGAGGATCCCTGGCGCAGCCAGTCCGCCATGCTCCTCTGGCGCGATCGGCCGGGGTCCTATCTGGTGCTCCAGGGGAATGCCGAGTACCAGGCCATCACCACCAACCACCTCAGGAACCGCCAGCTCTGGCCCCGGGACACCTCCAGGATCGTGCGGCTGCTGCCGGGCTGCGACACGGTGGGCCAGGTCACCCACCTGGCCAGACTGCTGCAGAAATGGCCCAAGCAGGGCCGCATCACGATCGTGACAGCCCCGACCCACATCGATCGAACCCTGGCGATCTCCCGGATCGTCTATGCCGGCACCGGCTGGCGGGTGGATGGCTCCGACGCCGAAACCGGCGATCTGCGGCCCGAATCCCAGCTGCGCCTCTGGCGCGACCAGCTGCGGGCCTCCCTCTGGCGCCTGACCGGATGGGACGGGCGCCTCGACGGCAACGACTGCGTCTGATCCCCTTGGCCCCCCCCATACCTGCGCCGATCACACTCTTCGGGGCCACCAGCCCGAGCGGTCAGGCCCTGATCGCTCGGGCGGCGGGGCGGGAGCTGGTGGTGGCGGGCCGACGGGAACCGTTGCCACCGGCCGGCGGCGGCGAAGCGCCGCCGTTCCTGCGCTGCGACCTGGAGGACACCGGCGCCGGGCCTGAGATGCCGGCGGGGCTGCTGGTCAGCTTCGCCCCGATCTGGTCGTTCGCCCCCTGGCTGGACCGCTGGGCCCGCCGTGACCCGGCCGGCTTCGGGCGGCTGCAGGGGGTGGTCGTCTGCTCCTCCTCCTCGGTGATCACCAAGCGCTTCGCCGCCAACCGCTTCGACCGGGATCTGGTGCAGCGGCTGCGGCAGGCGGAGGCGTCGCTGGCCCAGACGTGTGCCGCCCACACCCGTCCCCTGCGGATCCTGGCCCCCACCCTCATCTACGGCCAGGCCGGCCCCCTGGGCGATCGCAACCTCAGCCGGCTGCGCCAGCTGCTGCGCCGCCTGCCCCTGCTGCCCCTGCCCGGCGAAGGAGGACTGCGGCAGCCCATCCACTGCCGCCAGCTGGCCGCCGTGGCCCTGCACCTGGCCGACCGCCTGGCCGAGGACGGCTTCGACCCGTCCCAGCCGGTGCACCTCCCCCTCGGCGGCGACGACACCCTGACCTACGCGGCCATGCTGCGGCGCCTGCAGGAGGCGACCGCACCGGGGGATCGGGCCCGCCACTGCCGCCTGCTGGCCTTGCCGCCGCGCCTGTTCCTGGCCCTGGCCTCGCCGCTGCTGCTGCTCTCCCCGAAGCGCTTCGAGGCGGTGCTGCGGATGGGCGCCGACCTGGCCGGCTTCACGCCGGCCCACAGGCTCCTGGGGGGATCCCCCGAACCCTTTCCCGTGCTGCCGCTGGTGCCATGACCGTCCTGCACGGCCCGGCCTTCCTGCTGCTGGGCGCCGGCCTCGGGGCGCTGCTGCTGCACCGCCTCCTGCCCCTGCTGCGGCGCCGGCTGGTGGATCAGCCCAACGCCCGCAGCTCCCACCGGCGTCCCACCCCCAGGGGCGGGGGCCTGGCCTTCGTGCTCGTCGGCTGCGCCCTGGCTCCCCTGGCGGGGGGCGGCTGGCCGGCCTGGATTCCGCTGATCTGCCTGCCGCTGGCCCTGGTGGGCCTGCTGGACGACCGCCTCGACCTGCCGGCCGCCTGGCGTTACGGGGTGCAGATCGCCACGGCCGTGGCCCTGGTGGCGATCACACCCCTGTCCCTGCCGTGGTGGCTGGTGCCGATGGCGGTGTTCGCGGCCACAGCGGTGATCAACTTCGTCAACTTCAGCGACGGGCTCGACGGGCTCGTCGCCGGCTGTGCCGCCGTGCTGCTGGTGGTGGCCGCCCTGGCCATGGCCCCCGACGGCGGCCATGGCCTGCTGCCGCTGATCGGGGCCCTGCTGAGCTTCCTGGCCTGGAACTGGAGCCCGGCACGGGTGTTCATGGGAGATGTGGGCAGCACCTTCCTGGGGGCGGTGTTCGCCGGGATGGTGCTGCAGCAGACCACACCGGCCCTGGCCCTGGGGCTGCTGCTGGCGGGCTTCCCGCTGCTGGGGGACGCCTGCCTCTGCGTCCTGCGCCGGCTGGCCGCGGGCCAGCCGATCTTCCAGGCCCATCGCCTGCACCTCTACCAGCGCCTGCATCAGGCCGGCTGGCCCCATGCCCGGGTGGCCCTGCTCTACATCGGGGCCACCGCCCTGCTGGGGGCGGGCCTGCTCCTGCGGGGCCTGCCCCTGGAGCTGGGCCTGCTGCTGCTGGAGCTGGTCCTTGGCCTGTGGCTGGATCGGCACCAGGCGGTCCCCTTCTCACCTTGAACGGGCAGTAACCTCAAAGGGTGCAGGGATTGCCAGGGCCATGATCCATTCCGCCATCACACTATTGCTGTGTGAGAACGACAATCTCCAGCGGATTGCCTAGTCGCGGTCGGCCCAGCCGGCCGCAATCCCTCCCGCCGTTCCTTCCCCGGGCTGTCCTTCCACGGACCGGAAACCACATCCAGCCCGATCATCGATGCGTGAGGACTCCGGCTCGCCATCATCCAGACGTCGGTTCTTTCACCCTTCTCGACCTGACTTCTCACCCGTTCATCTCCTGATTCGTCGATCACCGCCGAACTGAACGATTGATCCCCCAGCTCTCATTCCTCCGTTACGTGCAGAAGCAGCTGCTGGCCCGCCGGCTGCTGCTGGTGTTCTTCGATGGTCTGATGATCGTCGCGGCCTATCTCGGCGCCTTCATCCTGCGCCTGCCCGACGCCACCACCCTCAAGGGCTTCCTGCCCTCCACGATCCTGTTGCTGCCCCTGGCCGTCATCACCGGCCTGCCCGTCCTCGTGGTCTCCGGCTGGTACCGGGGGCTCACCCGCTATGCCGGCAGCCACTCCCTTTACGGCCTGGTGCCGCGCTCCGGCGCGATGGTGCTGATCCTGCTGCTGAGCAGCACATTGATCGGTGGGGCCCAGCCACCGCGCTCCTTCTGGATTCTCTACTGGCTGCTGTTCACCGGCGGGGCCATCGCCAGCCGCATCGTGCTGCGCGACGTCCTCGTCCATCACCTCGACCAGCGGGAGAACCACTCCCCCGGGGGCTCCCAGGGTGATGGCACCCTGATCTACGGCGCCGGGGCCTCCGGCATGGGTCTGATGCTGGCCCTGCGCAATGACCCCCGCTTCCGCATCGTCGGCTTCCTGGATGACGCCGAAGGCCTGCAGGGCCGCACCCTGCAGAACATGCCCATCCATTCGCCCCTGCGCCTGCCCCGACTGATCGAACGCCACGGGGTGCGCAAGGTCCTGCTCGCCATGCCCACCATGTCGCGGCGACGCAAACGGCTGCTGGTGGATCAGCTCACCCACCGGGGCCTGGAGGTGCTCTCGATCCCCTCCCTGGCCCAGATGGCCACGGGCCAGAGGATCGTCTCCGACCTGCAGCCGGTGGCGATCGAGGATCTGCTCGGGCGTGAACCCTCCAACCCCGACCCGGTGCTGCTCAAGGCCGGCGTCGAAGGCAAGGTGGTCATGGTCACCGGCGCCGGGGGATCGATCGGCAGCGAACTGTGCCGCCAGGTCGTAGCCCTGGGTGCCTCCCGGCTGCTGCTGGTCGAGCGCAACGAATTCGCCCTTTATGCCATCGAGCGGGAGCTGGGCTCCCAACCCTGCGGGGTCGAACTCCATGCCGTCCTCGGCGATGCCTGTGACGCGGCCCGCCTCACCCTGATCTGCCGCCAGCACGGGGTCGACACGATCTTCCATGCCGCCGCCTACAAGCACGTTCCCCTCGTGGAGGCCAACCTCTGCGCGGGCATCGCCAACAACATCGGCGCCACCGAGGCCGTGATCGCCGCCACCCGCGCCTCGGGCGTCAGCCGGCTCACCCTGATCTCCACCGACAAGGCCGTTCGCCCCACCAATGTCATGGGGGCCAGCAAGCGCATCTGCGAACTGCTGATCCAGGCCGCCGCCGCCGAGATCGGCGCGGGTGGTCCGATCCTCTCGATGGTCCGGTTCGGCAACGTGCTGGGCTCCTCCGGCTCCGTGATCCCCCTGTTCCACCAGCAGATCTCCAAAGGCGGACCGGTCACCGTCACCCATCCGGCCATCACCCGCTACTTCATGACCATCCCGGAGGCCGTCCAGCTGGTCCTGCAGGCCACCGGCATGGCCGTCGGCGGCGACCTGTTCCTGCTTGACATGGGCGAGCCGGTGCGGATCGCCGACCTGGCCCGCCAGATGATCGAGCTCTCCGGGCTGCGGGTGCGGGACGAGCACAACAGCGACGGAGACATCGCCATCCAGTACACCGGCCTGCGGCCCGGGGAGAAGCTCTACGAGGAGCTCCTGATCAGTGCCGCCGACCAGCCCACCCAGCACCCGCTGATCCGCCGGGCCACCGAACCCCATCGGGACAGCGAACAGCTCAGTCCCTTGATTCAGCAGCTGCATGAGGCGCTCGCCCACTGGGACGAAGCCACCACCGGCCAGCTGCTGCGCCGTCTGGTCCCGGAATACGATCCTGATGAAGGCGTCCCGGCCACTCCTCTGGTCGACGCTGTGGCCCGATGAGCAACAGCATCGAGCGACTCTCCAGCAGCCTCCTGCAGCGGATCCCCCCGGCCTGGCGGGCCGCCGTCCCGGCCGTTCCCCCGCCCACGCCCCGCAACCTCTGGCTGGCCCTGGCCGCGGCCGTGGCGGTCCAGAACATCGCCGTGTTCCAGAGCAGCCAGAGCGAGCACATCACCGTGTTCGCCGTGCTGGTGTGGGGAGGGGCGGTGATCTGCATGGAGGACCAGTTCGAGGAGCTCCGCCCCAGCCCCGCCGGCTGGGGACTGGTCATCGGCAGCCTGCTGCTGATCTGGGTTCTGGCCCGCTCGGCCCTGATCCTGCACTGGGACGGCCTGCTGTTCGCCCTGGCGCCGATCGGCGGCCTCAGCCTGGGTCTGATGGCGGAGCAACCAGCCCGCCTGGGCCGTTTCCGCGATCCGCTGCTCTGCCTGATGCTGCTGCCGGCCTTCGCCCTGCTGATGCGCACCCTGCCGGAAACCCCCATCAGCCTGCTCACCGCGCGTCTGTCCGGCCTCTGGTTGAGCGTGCTCGGACTCGATGTGACCGTGAATGCCCGCAGCGTGCTGCTGCCCGGCGGCGGGGTGAGGGTGCTGGGCCCCTGCAACGGGGTCGACCTGATGGCCCAGATTCTCTGCGTGGGTGTCATCTTCCTGCTGGCCTTTCCGATCCGCTCCTGGGCCAGCCGCACCGCGGTGGTGCTGGTGGCGCCGGTGATCGGGCTGGTCTGCAACACCTTCCGCATCGCGCTGCTGGCGGTGTTCGCGGGCAACGGCCACGGCAAGGGGAGCTGGCTGTTCGATTTCTTCCACGAGAGCACCGGATCCCTGGTCTTTTCCGGGGTGGCGGTGCTGGTGTTCGGCATGGTCTACATGCGGCTGCTGGAGCGGGAACTTCCCCCCCTGCCCGCACCGCCGCAGCCGGGGGAAGGAGCGTGATCACCCCTCCCCTTCTGGTGCGGTGGTACGGCACGCTCGCCACCATCGCCGCCCTTCTGGCGACCCAGGCGATCCTGCTGCCCCGCTGGCCAGCGGCTCCCCGTCCCCTGCCGGCTGAGCAGCTGGAGGCGGCCCTGCGCGGAGCCCAGCTGCTGCCGCAGACAGCCCGTCCCAGCCTCACCCCCCCCTGGCCAGCGAAGCGCAGCTACGAGCTGGCGACGTCGGCCCCGGTGGTCCTGCCCCTGCGGGACGGATTCGAACTGACCCTGGTGGGGGGTGCGGTGCGGCAGCGGTTCAACTTCCAGGCCGGCGCCATCGGCCGGGACCATGCCAGCCTGAAACTCCGCCAGCGTCGCCTGCTCGACGCACCGGTACCGACGGCGCGCGGCCTGGCCCAGGATCGCCCCACCCTCCAGACCTGCCTGGTGGCCGGCCCCGGCCTGGCGGAGCCTTTCGGAGTCACCCGCGAGCAGCTCACCACCCTCGCCGACCGTCTGGCGGTCGGCCGGCAGGCGGCCCTCGAGCGGGTGATCGGGCTCCAGCCCAATCGCAGCTACGCCTGCACCCTGATCAGCCTGCGCGGGGCCAAGGGGAAGCCCCCCTCCGACCGGCTCTGGCAGCAGGTGCTGGATCTGGTGGAGCCGGTGCTGCGAATCCAGACGTGAGCAGCGCCAACGGGCCTCATCCGTGGAGGGCGCGCTGATGGTGGGCCCCCTGCGGCGGTTGTTCCAGGGCCTGAGGCCGGCCGACCGGCCCCTGGCGCCGATGGCGGAACGCGCGCTTCCCTGCAGCTGGGTGCTCACCGGTCAGCTGGCGATCGGTCCCATGCCCCGCAGCGACAGGCACTGGCGTCAGCTGGAGGAGGCCGGGATCCGAAGCCGCTTCAGCTGCTGCTATCCGGAGGAGGAAACCGCCCTGGTCGTTCCCCCTGGCTGGAGAAGCGACCGGATCGCCCTGCCCGACCACAGAGCCCAGGAGCCGCTGCTGCAGGAGAGGCTGGCCCTTGCCCTGGCGAGGGCGGAAGCGCTCGTGACCGACGCCGCCCCCGTCTATCTGCACTGCATGGCCGGGTATGAGCGCTCTCCCCTGCTGGCCGTTGGCCTCACGGCCCGACTGCGCGGGATCGACCCCCTGGCCGCCCTGGCCTGGGTGCGGCGCTGCCACCCGATGGCCATGCCGATCTATGACCACCTGGTGATGCTCGAGACCCTGCTCTCGACATAGCAGGTCCCGGGTGAGCGACGGGGCAGCGGTCGGCCGGGCCCCCTCCCTGGCGAGGGGAAGGGTCCCGGAACCGGGGGCTCAGCCCCGGTTGCCGAAACGCCGGCGCAGCCAGCCCATCGGACCGCCACCGCCCTCCCGGGACGGGCGATGGCGGCGGGAGGGGACGCTGTCGGCGGGGGGCAGGGGGCTGGTGGAGCTGGCGCTGGGGCCGATGCCGCCATTGGTGGCGACCGGTGCGGTGGCCTGATCCTCGTCCTCCCGGAAGTAGGTCTTGACGTCGGATTCGCCCTCGTTGTAGCGGGCGGAGATGTAGGAGTTGGTGGCGGCGCCCTTCATGTAGCTGTCGCGATAACGCTGCACATAGCTGCCGAATCCACCCGTGGATGGCTCGCTGGCACTCTTGGCGTAGCCCGACGCCGAGGCGTAGGCGTAGTGATAGTAGTAACCGTATTCGTAGCCGTAATCGTTGAGGCGGCTGGGGAAGTTGACCTGGTTGCAGATGATGCCAAGCACATCCACCCCGGAGGCCCTGATGCGACGGCTGGCCTGGGGAGCCAGCTCACGACTGACCTTGCCGAGACCCACGAGGAAGAGAATGCCGTCGAGCTTCTCCCCGAGCAGGATCGGATCGGCCAGCATCAGGCAGGGAGGCGCATCGACAATGATGATGTCGTAGCCCGGGAGAGCACGGATCTCCTCCATGATCTCCTTGCAGCGGCTGGAGTTGAGCAGCTTCGCCGGATCGGGCGGCTTGGGGCCGGCGGGCAGCACATCCATGTTCTCGGCGATGGAGTGGATGAAATCCGTCGGTTTGCGCGACGAATCCGACAGCAGGGTGGAGAGGCCGTCGCCCTGCTCCACACCCAGGTAACGGGCCTGCATCGGCAGACGCATGTCGGAGTCGATGACGAGCACCCGGAGGCCGAGGTCGGCGAGGGTGCGGGAGAACACCGCCACGGCGGTGGACTTGCCCTCCCCCTGGGTGGAGGAGGTGATCCCCACCATGCGGATGTTGTTGTCGGCGCGGAGCAGACGGAAGGTGGTGAACAGGCTGCGCAGCGACTCCTTGATGGCGAAGCGCTCGCTGGAGGACATCTTGGAGATGCTGGTGGCGATGTCGACACCGGGCTCCAGGGGCAGGTAGGGGATCAGACCCAGCACGGGCAGCTGCAGGTCCTTCTCCACCTCCATGGGGGTGTGGAAGACGTTGTCCGTCCGCTCCCGCAGGATGGCGGCGCCCAGGCCGGCCAGCAGACCGATCATGATCGCCCGCAGCAGGTTGCGCTGGATGTTGGGCTCCACCGGGCTGCTGCCGAAATCCGGGGGTCCGATCACTTCCCAGGGGGAGATGGACCGGGCCATCTCCAGCCGGTACCGCTCCCTGGCCTGGATGTAGGAGGAATACTGCTCTCTGGCGATCGAAAGCCGCTGGTTGATGTTCTCGAACTCCGCCAGTTTCTGGGGATTGTTCCGGAAGTTCTCGCTCAGCAGAAGGATCTGGCGGTTGATCTCATCCTGCTGGGCCACGTTGGCGAGCAGCCTGGCCTTGACGGCATCGGCCGCCTGCCGCTGCACCACGGGCAGCAGCTGGTTGCGACGGGCCAGCAGGGACTGAACGATCGGCGAGTTCTCCTTGAAGGTGCCCTTGGCGGTGGCCAGCTCCTGCTCGAACTGGTTGAGAAGGTCGAGGGGGGTCTTGGTGCCGCTGGCGGCCTCGGCGGCGGAATCGCCCCTGCCCGGCACGAGAACGCTGTTGCGGCCCAGCTGCTCGAGGGCGGTGGGGGCGCCGCTGGGGGTGAACTGGAGCTTGCCGGTCTGGATCGACTTCAGCTGGCTGTCCAGCTGCACCTGTTCGTTCTGCAGGGTGCGCAGCTGGTTGACGAGACCTTCGCGGGCTCCGAGGATCTGGCCGGCCGCGGCGGCCGGATCCACGAAGTTGTTGCGCTCGCGGAACTTGAGCATCTCCTGGGAGAGCTTCTGGACCCGTTCCTCGATGGCGGGGGCCTGCTCATCCAGGAAGCGGACCCCGGAGTTGACGGCCGCCTGGCGCTGGGTAAGCGAGAAGGAGGTGTAGTCCTTGGCAAGCTGCCGCAGGATGGCCTTGCCCTTGGCCGGATCCGGCCAGCGCAGAGACACATTGAGAACATTGTCGACCCGGGCCGACTCCTGGTTGATGGAGAGATTGCTCTCCAGGGCCCGCAGCGGCACTCCCTGGCGCTGCGCGACCGGCCCGAGCAGCAGGGGGCTGCGCATCAGAACGATGAGGCTGGGCACATCGGTCTTGATCTCGCTGCGGGCGATGGATTCGACGGAACCGCCGCCGCCGCCGCCAGTGCCGGGGTTGTCGAAGGGGTTGCTGATCTGCATCTGGAACCCGCCCTGGTAGACGGGGGAAAAGATGCGCTGCCGCAGGGTGTTGATCGCCAGGACCCCGGTCACCACGGCAAAGGTGATCAGAAAGATGGATTGACGGCGCTTGACCGTGCGCACAATCCCCCCGAGGCCGCCGCCGCCGGACTGGCTTTCGCCCATGGGGCTGAGGGGGCTCTGCTGCGACGACGGGTCAAACAGGCCGGGACCGGAAGCACCCGTGCCGGGAAGGGACAACGGGCGCGCGGTTCCACCCGGAAAGGCCTCAGGAGGAGCACCCGTCGTTGTCACGTTATGTACCGCAGGGAAAGTTGATCCGATGATAATGGCAACCCGCAAAGAATGCCCCTTGACTCGGGCGTCTATGGTGGTAATCCGATTTATGTCCTTCGGTGGCTTTTCCTCCCAGAACATCTGTACGCCAGGGATCTGCAGGCCAATCGGCTCGCCAGGAATCTGCTGCAGGTCAGGGATCTGCCGCCCCTGATGGAATCCGCTGGAAAGGCGTCCGCCGGTCGGTCCGGCGTCGCCTTTCGGCCGTCGGGATGCTGGGGCTGGCCGGTGTGCTGGTGGCCCCGACGGGGCTCAAGGCCTCGGTGCCCCAGGGTGCGGCTCCCCATTCCCCCTGGCGCGGCCCGGCGGCGGTCAGCGCCGCCCCCCTCTCCGGCCCCGCCTCCTCGGCTCCCCTGCCCCTCACGGTCACCGAGGTCTACAACGATCTTTACGTGCTTGGCCCCGGGGACGGCCTCCAGCTCACCTTCACCGACCCCTCCGCCTCCGCCATCGGCGGGGCGGTCGTCATCCTTCCCGACGGCACCTCGACCCTGTCACTGCTGGGTTCGGTGCAGCTCACCGGCCTGACCATCGGCCAGGCCACCCGCTGGCTCACCTCGCTCTACGCCAAGCAGCTGGTGAGGCCTGAGCTGATCCTCAGCCTCACCTCACCCCGTCCCGTCAAGGTGACGATCATCGGCGAGGTGGGCCGTCCCGGCCTCTACCCCCTGCCCTCCTATTCCACTCCGGTCTCCGCGATCCAGACGGCCGGCGGCGTCACCCTGAACGCGGACATCCGCAAGGTCCTGCTCCGGCGTCTGGCCGGCCCCGACGGCAGCCAGAAGCAGACGGTGCTCGACCTGGCCCAGGTGTTCCAGGTCGGCAACCAGCGCCAGAACCCGATCCTGTTCGACGGCGACACGATCGTCGTCGCCCGCACCGAGGATCTGATCCCCGAGGAGATCCTCCAGATCGGGGCCACCAACCTGGCCCCGGCCACCATCACCGTCTCGGTGATCGGCGAGGTGCGCAGCCCCGGTACCCTCAGCCTGCCCGCCAACACCCCTCTGGCCGAAGCCATCTTCCGGGCCGGCGGGGCGGAGAACTGGCGGGCCAACAAGAACGACATCGAACTTGTCCGCCTCAACCGCAACGGCACCACCACCCGTGAGGTCTACAGCTACAGGGATGGGATCGGCGTCTCCAAGGGGCTGAACCCGCCACTCCGGGACAGGGACACGATCATCGTCAATCGCACCTTCTACGCCGAAGCCCTCGACGTCATCAATCAGGTCATCGTTCCCCTCAGTCAGGCCGCCAGCTCCTATTATTTCTTCCGAGATACATTCAACGGCAACAGAAACAACTTCCGCTGACAACCGCTACTACGGCCCTCCCATGTACCGCGAACCCACCATCAGCCCCAAAGCCATCGCCTGGGCCCTGCTGAGCCAGTCGATCTGGCTGCCGTTGCTGGCCATCGATGCCCACGACCGCTGGCAGGCACGGGTGAAGGACATGGCCGTCCCCCAGCCTGCCGATCCCAAGGGCAGCGACGAAGCGATCGCCTCCCTGCCGGAAGCTCCCGCCGCCGCCCCGGTGGCCAGGAGCTCCTCTCCGCTCGACGACCTGGGCACCACCACCGGCCACGTGCTCAGCTCGGCCTCCGACAAGATCGGTTCGCTGCTGGATGCGCCCCTGGCCCGCAGTCTCGATCTGAGCGGCCCCTCCAATTCGTCTCGGGCACGGCCCGATCCCGGTCGCCGTCCGGCGGTCGCCTCCCGCGGCAGCGCCCCGGCGCGTGTGGCCAAGGCCCCGGCCCGCCCGGTCTCCTTCCGCATCGATGGCCCCCCCCTGGGCACCACCGGCCTGGGCAGTGCCCAGACCCTGCTGCAGCGGAACTTCTCGAACTCCGAGCTCCTCGGTGGGGTGCTCACCATCCAGGACCTGGGCATGCCCGCCATGCCCACGGTGGCCCGGGCGGAGCGGGCCCGATGGGCCAGCAGCGGCGACCCGATGGCTCCCCTGCCCCAGAACCTGAGGGAGCCAATGCGCCAGGCGATCCGCACCCTGCCCACGCCCACCCCCACCAAGACGGCCAAGCTGCAGCAGGCCCGGGTCATCCACGTGCCCTCCACCCGGGTCAGCAAGCCCACCCAGGTGCCCCTCGCCATCCAGGCCGACGGCAGCGTCGATGTGCTGAGCCAGCCGGACGATCCCGGCGTGATCGAAGACATCCGGGAATGGTCCAGCCGCCAGCCGGCCCAGGCCCCCGGGACCGTCACCCCCACGGTCGTCAACCTCCAGCCGCTCCCGGCTGAGGTGAGGGCCACCCCCGCCCCCGTCCGGGTCTCGCCCGTGGCCAGCAGCGCCCCGATCGCCCCGCCGCCGCCACCGGCCGCTGCCACGCTGGCCCCTGTGGCGGATGTTCCCGCCCCCACTCCGGCCCCGGCCGGTCCCGCCGGCGCGGTGGTGGCCCCCCAGTGAGACGCCACCGGCTCCACCCCTGCGGCCTCCCCCTGGTCGGCCTGGCCTGTTTGGCTGTCGTTGGCGAGCCGGGCCGGGCCCAGTCCCTCCCGGCGCCACCGGCCCCCTGGGTTCCCATCGCGGCGGAGCCCGCAGCCGCCGGCTGGGAGCCCGTCACCGACGCGGCCACCCTGCCGCCGGACTATCTGCCGCCTCCGGCCAACCGCGATCCCGCCGAACTGGCGATCGTGCCGCGTCAGGGCAAACCGATCGAGAACGTCGGCATCTACGGCATCGGCGGTGGCGTCAATTTCGGCAGCGATCTGCCCAACAGCGGGGTGTTCACCGGTCGGATCGGCTACAAACTCAACGAAACCCTTGCGGTCTCCCTGCGGCCCAGCGTGATCTTCGGCAACCGGGATGTGCTCGGCCGCTACAACGGCCAGACCTCCTTCCAGGTGCCCCTCACCCTGGATCTGTTCCGTCGCTCCGTGGTCTCCCCCTACCTGGGGGGTGGCATCGCCACCAACACCTATTCGACGGGACAGACCAACGCCATGCTCACCGGTGGGGTTGATGTGAACATCACCCAGAACGTGACCCTGGGGTTCAACGTCAACTACGTCTTCCTGCCCGATGGGGTCACCTTTGACGCCCTCCAGGCCATGACGCTGCTCTACCTCAAGTTCTGAGGCCCAGGGGCATGGGGTGGTTGACGGTTCAGTCGGCCACCGCCTCGATGGCGGCGGCGATCGCCAGACGCTGTTCCGCGTCGTAACCCCAGCTGTCGAGGAAGGCCCTGTCCTCCGCGACTGCTCCCTCGGAATCACCGTCCTGCGCAGCCGCGGCGAGCAGGGTTTCCAGCCGCTGCTTCACGGCCACCGGCTCCAGCTGGCGCAGCAGTTCGGTGCTGCGCAGCTGCACCCGCTCCGAACCGGCCTGATGGTCCCGGTCCCCCGATCGCTGGTGGTGCAGCACCATCGCCGTGCTCATGGCCAGGTTGCGCGCGGTGAGATCCACCACCCCCGGACCCGCCTGCCGCAGGGCGGCCACCAGCGGCTCCGGCAGCCGGTCGAGCAGGGGCGCCTCACCGGTGAGGCCGACGACGAAGAAACCGCGCGCCCCGTCCCGGCTTGCCACCAGCTCCCCCACCCGATCGGCCAGCACCTCATCGCTGAGTTCCCCCGCTTCCCACAGGCCGATCCACTGGGCCGCGATCTCCATCGCCTGGGGGAAGCTCGGTGCCGGCGGGGTCCCCGCCAGGGGGGTCTCGGTCAGCGGGGCGTCATCGGTCATGGCGGCGGACGGGCGGCGGGGCCCATGGGCTGGCAGTGTTGAGGCTATGGACCCGAGCGCCCCGACCGCCAGCCCCGGCGATGCCCAGCCCCAAGACAACCGTCCCGACCAGGGCGGGGCTGAACAGGGCAGCACCGGAGAGCCTGTCTTCCGCTCCGGCTTCGTGGCCCTGATCGGCCGGCCGAACGTGGGCAAATCCACCCTGCTCAACCAGCTGGTGGGCCAGAAGGTGGCGATCACCTCCCCCGTGGCCCAGACCACCCGCAACCGGCTGCGCGCCATCCTCACCACGCCCGCCGCCCAGCTGATCCTGCTGGACACCCCGGGGATCCACAAACCCCACCACCTGCTGGGGGAACGCCTCGTCCAGAGCGCCCGGGGGGCCATCGGCGAGGTGGACGTGGTGCTGCTGCTGGTGGATGCCAGCCAGCCGGCCGGCCGGGGGGACGGCTTCATCGTCGACCTGCTGCGCCACAGCCGCGTGCCGGTGCATGTGGCCCTCAACAAGAGCGACCGGGTCGGCGCCGACGCCGAGGATCTGGCCGCCACCTACCGGGAGCTGCTGGCGGACGCCGGCGATCCCCCCGTGGCCTGGCTCCTGCATCCCTGCAGCGCCCTCAACGGCGATGGCTGCCAGGCGCTGGTGGAGGCCCTGGCGGCCGACCTGCCGCCGGGTCCCCTGCTCTACCCGGCGGACACCGTCAGCGATCAGCCGGAGCAGCTGCTGCTGGCGGAGCTGATCCGGGAGCAGGTGCTGACCCTCACCCGCGAGGAGGTGCCCCACTCGGTGGCGGTGCGGATCGAGCGGATCGTGGAGGAGGAGGCGAAGGGCAAGGTGCGCACGGCCGTGCTCGCCACCGTGCTGGTGGAGCGCAGCAGTCAGAAGGGGATCCTGATCGGCAAGGGGGGCCAGATGCTCAAGGCCATCGGCCAGGGGGCGCGGCTGCAGATGCAGAAGGTGTTCGACGGTCCGGTGTACCTGGAGTTGTTCGTCAAGGTGGTGCCCAACTGGCGCAGCCACCCGGGCCGGCTGGCGGAGCTGGGCTACCGGGGCGACTGAGCACGCCGGCTGGGGGTTTGCGAGGATCCCCGCCGGGGCCCGCCGGCCCCGATCTCCCGCCGCCCCCGCCGTGACCAGCGCGACCGAGCCCGCCAGCGCCGCCCCCTTCCCGCCCGAGACGATCGCGGCGTTCCTGGCCTTCTGCGCCGGCGACTGGCTCTCCCTGCGCAGCTGCTTCAGCCTGGAGGAGGCGGCCGACGCGGCCCGGGAGGCCGAGGCGGATGGGGTCAGCTGGCACAGCTCCGAGCGCGGGGAACTGACCGTCACCTACCTGGCCCCAGAGCAGACCGGCGAGCCCGGGGGGCTGGAGATCACCGCACCCGGCGGCGGCCGCCACCGGCTGCTGTTCCGCCCCGACGGCGGCTTCCAGGGCAGTGCCCCGGACGGGGCCGCCAGCACGGGGCGCTGGCAGCTCTGGCCGGACGGGAGCCTGGAGCTGACCAGCGAGCGGGCCGGGGCGTCGGTGCGCGAAAGGATCTGGTTCACCAAGGCCAACCTGCGCCTGCGCAGCAGCGTCGAGCACCACCCCGACGGCCGCCCGGGCCGGGCCAGCTTCAGCTCCGAGATCCGGCGGGTCAGCCGACCCGCCGGCTGAGGCCTCCCCCATGCGCTTCGACGTGGTGAGCCTGGTGCCGGACGCCTTCACGCCCCTGCTGGGGCTGGGGGTGATCGGCCGTGCCTTCGCCGCCGGCATCGCCGAGGTCCACACCCACAACCCCCGCGACCACGCCACGGACCGCTACCGCAAGGTGGACGACGTGCCCTACGGCGGCGGCGCCGGCATGGTGCTCAAGCCCGAGCCGGTCTACGCCGCCTTCGAGACGATCCCGGTGCTGCCGCGCCGCCGCGTGCTGCTGATGAGCCCCCAGGGCCAGCCGCTGCACCAGCGCGACCTGCGCCGCTGGGCCACGGAGCACGACCAGCTGGTGCTGCTCTGCGGCCACTACGAGGGCTTCGACGAGCGCATCCGCCCCCTGGCCGACGAGGAGGTGTCCCTGGGGGATTTCGTGCTCACCGGCGGCGAGCTGCCGGCCCTGGTGGTGATCAGCGGCGTGGTGCGGCTGCTGCCCGGCACCGTGGGCTCACCGGACTGCCTCGAGGCCGAGAGCCACAGTGGCCTGCTGCTGGAGCACCCCCACTACACCCGGCCGGCGGAGTTCCGCGGCATGGCGGTACCGGAGGTGCTGCGCAGCGGCGACCACGGCGCCATCGCCCGCTGGCGGCTGGAGCAGCAGGTGGCCCGCACCCGCGAGCGCCGCGCCGACCTGCTGGCCCTGTGGCAGGCGCAGCAGGAGACCTGAAGCGCGCTCACCGAAGCACGCCGCCGGAAGCGCGCCATCGCCCCGCACCGGCGACACTGGATCCGCCCCCACCGCCCCCCATGCAGCTGCGCATCGGCAACGGCTACGACATCCACCGGCTCGTCCCCGGCCGTCCCCTGATCCTGGGCGGCGTGCGCCTGGAGCACCCCGAAGGCCTGGGGCTGGACGGCCACAGCGACGCCGACGTGCTCGTGCATGCCCTGATGGATGCCCTGCTGGGGGCCCTCAGCCTGGGGGACATCGGCACCCACTTCCCGCCGGAGGACGAGCGCTGGCGCGGCGCCGACAGCCTGGTGCTGCTCGAGCAGGTGATGGCGCTGGTGGCGGAGCGGGGCTGGCAGGTGCTCAACGTCGACACGGTGGTGGTGGCGGAGCGGCCGCGCCTGAAGCCCCACATCGCCGCCATGCGGGAGACGATCGCCGGCCGCATGGGCCTGGCTCCCGAGCAGGTGGGGGTGAAGGCGACCACCAACGAGGGTCTGGGGCCCACGGGCCGCCAGGAGGGCATCGCCTGCCATGCGGTGGCCCTGCTGCAGCAGCCGTGACCCATCGGCCACCCCAGCGGCTGGCTACCTTGCTGGCCGCCCTCTGCCTGCTCTGTTGCGTGCTGGTCAGCTTTCCCGCCACGGCCCAGGCCGTCGGTGCCCTCACCCAGGGGCCGGTCGTGGAGCAGCTGCGGGTGAAGGTGCCCGCCGGCGCCCGCGGGGCCTGGCTGCAGGCGGAGGAGCAGAGCTGGGGGCCCTGGCTGCAGCGCCAGGACGGCTTCCTGGGCCGGGACCTGCTGTGGGATGCGGAACGGGAAGAGGGCCTGCTGCTGATCCGCTGGCGCAGCCGCCGCCAGTGGCTGGCCATCCCGGCCAGCGAGATCGAGGCCACGCAGGCCCGCTTCGAAGCTGCGGCCCGGCGGGCCCTGTCCCACAACCCGGGAGAACGGAGTCTGGCCCGGGCCGCCAACCCCTTTCCCCTGGTCCACGCCGGCGAACTGGAGTGGGTGGCTCTGACGCCGCCGCTGGAGGAGGAGGGGCCTTGAGCGAGGACGCCCGGCTCGACCTGGGCCGCCGGGACCGGCTCGGCATGGTGGAGGCGGTCTGGGGGGAGCACAAGAGCGTCGAGCAGATTGCCGCCGTGATGCTGGAGATGCGCCGGGCCGGGGAACTGGCGCTGGTGACCCGGGTGTCGGCGGAGAAGGCGGCGGCGGTGCAGCGCCGGCTGGAGCCGTCCATCGGCGCCCTGGGGGCCGAAGCGGTGCCCCGGCACGATCCGGTGGCCCGCTGCCTCACCTGGCCCGCGCCGCCGCCGGCCGATCCGGCCCTCGGACGGGTGGCGGTGCTCGGCGGCGGCAGCAGCGACCTCCCGGTGGCGGCCGAGGCGCGCCTGGCCCTGGCCTGCCACGGAGTGGCCAGCGACCTGGTCCTCGACGTCGGCGTGGCCGGACTGCACCGGCTCCTGGGGCAGCTGGAGGGACTGCGCCAGGCCCGGGTGCTGATCGCCTGTGCCGGAATGGAGGGGGCCCTGCCCACCGTGCTGGCCGGTCTGCTGCCCCAGCCGGTGATCGGCGTGCCGGTGGCGGTGGGCTACGGGGTGAGCGTCGGCGGCCAGGCGGCTCTGATGGGCATGCTGGCCAGCTGCGCCCCCGGGCTCACCGTGGTGAACATCGACAACGGCTATGGAGCCGCCATGGCGGCCCTGCGGATCCTGCAGCTGGGCGTGGCCGGCTGATCAGCCGCCGGGGATCAATGGATCCGATGGCGGCGCCTCGATCTCCAGCACGGTCTGGAGCCAGAGGGTGAGGGAACGGGGCAGGCGCCCCTGCTCGTAGCGCTCGATGGCCTCGAGCAGGACCGGGGTGTTGATCCAGCTGATCCGATGGGGAGGCACCGGCGCCTGCGGCTTCTGAGGCGCAGTGTGGGCGACGACCGGCCGGCCGGCAAGGCCGCAGGTTCAGAGATGCTGCAGGTCCGGGTAGGCCGTGATCACCTGTTCGGTGGTCAGCACTTCGCCGGCCCCTTCCGGCTGCCAGATCACCTCGATGGCCAGCAGATCGTCCGCGCCGACCGCACCGAGCTTCTGGAGCGAATCACGCAGCTCATCGGCGCTGCCGGCCCCCTTGATCGCCAGGCTGCGCCGGCTGGCCACCAGCAGGGTGACGACGATGAAATCACTGGCGGCGTCGCTGGCACCGGGGGCCACGGGCGCGGGCTCACTGAAGCGGCGGCCGGCCACGTTGGCGGTGAGTTCCCGCTCCAGCTTGCTGCGCTCCTGCATGGAGAGCCGGTTGAAGGTGGATTCGGCGCTGGCGAAGGGCACCTGGCCCACCTCGCCGCTGGCGTACACCCAGAGGTCGGGATGGCGCAGCAGGGAGAGGCTGGTTTCCTGGAGCACCCGCTGCAGGCCGGAGCTGCTGGAGGTGTCCGACGAACCAGCCAGGCGCCGCAGGTCGTCCTGGAGATCGCGGGCGGACGCCAGCAGACCCACCTGGATCTGGGCGATCGAAACCGGACCGTCCGGACGGGGGTTGTAGGCCAGCTCGGAGCCCGAGCCCCCGAGGGACGGACCGCCGCCGCCGCGCAGGGCGTTGACCACCACGCCGGCCACGGCCATGAGAATCAGGAAACCGAACAGGCCGCCGCCGCCGAATCCGAAGATCGGCACGATGAAGGGGAAGCCGATGCCGCCGCCCCGGTAGCCGCCGCCACTGAAGCCGCCGCCGTAACCACCACCGCCGCCATAGCTGCGGGGCATGGAGGGGGCCGAGCGGAAGCTGCCGCCGCCGATGCGGCCACCGCTGGCGGCCTGGGCCGGCGGCGGCGAGGCGATCACGAGGCCGGCCACCAGCACGGGCACGACCATCAGACCGGCCAGGCGCCGGAGCAAGCGGGAACCCATGACGTGCGACGTTGCGATGGCAGGAATCTAGGAACCGCCCCCCACGATGGTGACCACTTCCAGCACATCGGATTCCACCACAGGCTGGGAGGGCCAGCGATGCCTGGGGAGGATCTCGCCGTTGAACTCCACCACCACCAGGCGCGGCTGGTAGCCGAGGGCCACAAGCACGGCATCCAGACACAGGCCCGCCGGGCAGCGGCGCGCTTCCCCGTTGACCCGCAGCAGCAGGTCTGCCGCCATCCCCCCCGTCATGCCGCAGCCTCCAGCCCCGCCAGCAGGGCGGCGACCGCCGCGCCGGGGTCGGCGGCGGCCGTGATGGCCCGCACCACCGCCACCCGATCGGCGCCGGCACGGCGCACGGCGGCCAGGTTGCCCGGATCGATGCCGCCGATGGCGAAGAAGGGCAGGGGGGACTCCGCCGCCGCCTGGGTGACGTAGGCCAGCCCCACCGGCTCGCGGCCAGGTTTGGTGGGGGTGGCGTTGACGGGCCCCACCCCCACGTAGTCGCAGCCGTCGGCGACCGCCTGGCGCAGGTCCTCGATCCGGTGGGTGCTGCGGCCGATCAGGCGGTCGGGCCCCAGCAGGCGGCGGGCCACCGACGGCGGCAGGTCGCCCTGGCCGAGGTGGACGCCATCGGCCCCCACCGCCAGGGCCAGGTCGATGCGGTCGTTGACCAGGAACAGGGCGCCATGGCGGTGGCAGAGCTGGCGCAGGGCAGTGGCCTGCTCGAGGCGGTGGCGGTCCTCCAGGTCGGGGTCGGGCTTGGCGCGGTACTGGACCAGCCGCACCCCCGCCGCCAGGGCCGCGGCCACCACCGCCTCCAGGCCGTCCACCGGACTGGTGACCAGATACAGATGGCAGCGGCGCAGCAGGGCGCGGCGCCCGTCGCCGTCGCGGCCGGCCTGGATCAGGTCCACCTCCAGGTCGTAGAGGGCGTAGCGGATCGTCGACGCCTCGGCCGCCAGGTCCGGATCCTCGAGCCGGCCGAACTCCTCCAGCACCCGCAGGGCCTCCTGCACCCGGCCGGCGTTGGCGGCCAGGACCGCGTCGGCGTCCTGCCGTTCGGCCTGGGCCGGATGGGCCAGGCCCGCCGCCGGGTCGCTGGCGGTGTGCCGGGCCAGCTTGTAGGCACTCCGGTGCAGCCGCCCCAGGCGCTGGCGCAGATCCTTGGTGCGGGCCACCAGATCGGGCCGGTCCAGGGCGAAGCGGGCCCAGTCCTCCAGCACCCGCAGCCCCTCCCGGGCCCGATCGAGGTTGGCATCGAGCAGCCGCTCGATGGCGGCCCGCTCGACGGGACGCTGCGACGGGACTGGAGACGGCGGCGTCACCGGACCGGGGCGGGTGGGCTCCCCAGGGTATGGGAGGGCATCGTCAGGCGGCTGGCGGGGCGGCGGCGGCGGGGTCCGGGCCCAGGGCCAGGGCCACCAGGGCCAGCAGCACCTCGACCAGCAGGTAGAGGACGCGGTGGACGGCGACCACCACCAGGGAGGTGTCGGCCGCGAGGAAGGGATCCAGGGCCAGGGCCAGCACCACCTCCCGCACCCCCAGCCCCGCCGGGGCGAAGGGCACCAGGTAGCCGGCCACCCAGGCGAGGCAGTAGACGCCGATCACCGCCGGCCAGGCTGGCCCGGCACCCAGGAACGGCCGCAGACACAGCCAGAAGGACGCCCCGAGCGCGGCCCAGCCCAGCATCAGGCTCAGGCTGGCCGCCCAGGGGGGGCGCAGCCGGATCAGCCAGGGCAGCAGCCGCGAGGAGCGGCGGCGCAGCCTCGGCAGGGCCACCGCCAGGGCCCCGGCCAGGGCCAGCAGAACCGACCCCAGGGGCACCGCCAGGGTGGGCGGGACCCGGCCCACGGCCTCCAGGAGCCTCAGGTAGAAGGCGGGCTGGGCCAGCCCCAGCAGGACGACGCCGATCAGCAGGGCCGATCCGACCACCCAGCCGTTCTCGGCGAGGATCGAATCGCGGATGGCGGTGGCCGGGGCCTGGCGGGCCCGCAGCATGGCGATGCGACTGACGAACTGCCAGATGGACCCCGGCACGTACTTGGCCAGCTGGGCCAGGTTGTACATGTAGAAGCCATCGCGGCGGCTCACCGGGATGGCGCAGTGGCGCGTCGCCAGCAGCATGGCGACGTTCATCCCCAGCTTGCCGAGCACCAGCAGGACCACCACGGCCGCCAGCTCCGGTGGGGAGAACCGGGCCAGGTCCTGGACGATCACCTGCCGCCGGGTGATGGCGAAGGCGGCCACGGCGACCACGACCAGGCCGATCCAGATCCACTTCACCAGGACGCCCAGGGGGCTGGAGGGCCACTTCAAGGGGTGAGCAGCGGCTGCACCGCATCGAACTGACGGGAGGCGAGGGCCTGCACCTCCGGCAGCGCGGCGACGATGCGGTCGCGGCGCTCCGCCCGCTCGGCGATCAGCCGTTGGATCAGGGCCACGGTGCGGGGCCGGTCGAGGTCGGCGCCGTCGAAGACCATGTCGGCCTGGCCGAAGCGCTCCATCACCTCCAGGTACTTGTGGCTCCAGCCCATCACCAGCACCGGAACGCCCACCACCAGGGCGCCGACCATGGCGTGGAAGCGGGACACCGCATGGACGTCACAGGCCCCGAGGATGCGATGGATCTGGGCGGCGTTCCAGCCGTCCTCGAACCCCACCACGGAGCCGGCGACGGCCGGATCGAGGTGGGACAGCGTGGCCCGCAGCAGGGGCAGGTCGTTGTTGTGGAGGCGGGTTTCCTCCGGGCCCCGGGTGGCGTTCGGGTAGAGGGCCACCCCATGGCCGAGCCCCACCAGGTCGGTGATCAGGCCCGCCAGCCAGCGGGGGTAGTCGTGGCCCGCCGCCGCCGCGCGCCGGGCGATCACGGCGCTGGGGCAGACGCCGACGATCGGCCGGCCCCGCTCCCGCAGCGCCTGCAGGGCCGCCAGCCGCCCGTCGAGGCCGGGGGCGGGGGTGCTGAGGCCGAAGCGGCCCTCGAACAGAAAGGCCACATCGTCGCTGCGGCCATAGCAACCGCCCGATCCCAGCAGGCCGGCCACATGGCGCTGGGTCACCTCACCGCGGGTGTGGAGGCGGTGGCAGCGGGACAGGAACCAGTGGGCCAGCGGGCGGTTGGGCCAGGTGCGGAACGGCCCCATCGCCTGGGACAGCTTCACGACGGGGACCCCGAGAATCATGGCCGGCCAGATGGTGGCGATGTTGAAGGGCAGGAACTTGGCCCGGCCATCGATGAAGGACACCCCGGCCAGGCAGAGCAGGGCCCGCGAGCGGGCCAGCGCCCGCACCGAAGCCGGCAGCAGCCTCTGCAGGCGATGGAGCCGCAGGCCGCCGAGGAGCCGGTGCAGCACGGCCCCCGGCAGCAGCACCAGCACCAGATGGGCGGGGGTGGCCGAGAAGATCCGCACCCGGGGGTCGTTCACCAGCTGGCGGTCGACCGTGGGGTAATAGCTGAACACCTCGAAGCGCAGCTGGGGCCCGCAGCGCTCCGAAAGCACTCCGACGGCCGTGCTCAGCATCGCCTCCGCACCACGGTTGCCGTGGAAGGTGGCCGCGATGATCGCCACGGAGCTCATCGGATCCCCCGCTTCATTTCACCGACTCCAGACCCTTCTTGAGATACAGCAGCCCCCTGATCACGGGTCGGGGCAGGGCGAAGATCAGCCGGCGGCCCCAGGCGGACTCGCTCAGGCGCATGTTGGCCAGGGTCCAGAAGGCATTGAGCTGGTCGTGCCAGGTGACCGGCGCCTGGACGCGATCGGGAATCTTCAGCCCCAGCCAGCGGCCGGCCCGGGCCCGGGCCGTGACGTTGTAATGGGCCGGACCGATGCGGGCCTGGCCATCCATGATGTCGCGGATGTCGAGGGCGGAGGCCGCCACGGCACCGGATCGGGTGGCGGCGTCGAACAGGGCCTGACCCGCCTCGGTGCGGGTGATCACGGCGGTGTGTTTGATCGGGTCGTTCTTGAGACGGAACAGCCAGATGTCCCCCATCGTGAGATCGGCGGCATAGCCGTAATGGTCATGGCAGGAGAGACATTTGCGCTCGCAGAAGAAGAACATGTTCTGGTAGTCGTTGAATGTCTTCGTGGGCCGGCGCAGCAGGGATCCATCGGCGAATTCCGCCTCCAGATGGCCGCGCCAGTGGCCGATGCGGAAGCGGTAGGCCCGCAACGGCTGGCCGGCCTGCTTCTCCAGACGGCTTGTGACGGCATCGATGAGGGCGGTGCGGGAGTTGTGGCCGCAGACCAGGGCGATGGTCAGGGCCAGCTTGGCCGCCAGGACGGGGTCCGTCCCGCAGCGCTGCCGCAGGGCGGCGATGTCGCAGGGCAGGCCCACCACTGCCACCCGCCCCTCGAAGCTGCGCAGCAGGGGCAGCACCGAGGGCAGGAAGCGGGATTCCACGTACTTGCTGCCGCGGGCGGCCAGGATCTGGTCGGGGTCGGTGGCGATCCGGAACCGGGGTCGCACCTTGCCGTCCTCCACCACCGCCACGCAGACCACGGCGCCGTCGAACAGGCCCTGGCGCAGCCCCTCGATCAGCACGGCGCTCGTGGTTCCCCCCGACGCGGCCCGCTCCCGGATCGCACCGTCAGTGGCATGGGTGAGCCAGGCCTCCCGGTAGGTGCCCACATAGCGATCGATGTCCGCCGGGCTCCAGCGCTTCTTGAGAAAGCGGTCCAGAACGCTGCCGAAGGTGCGACGCTCCGCCATCTCAGGAACGGCTGCGGCGGGACTCGAAGCGGAGATCCTCGAGCAGCTTGCGATTGGCCGCAATCACATCGGTGACGAAGGCGATCAGCAGGGACTGGAAACCGCCGACCAGCAGCACGGAGGCCAGGATCAGCGACTGGATGTGGCCGCCGCCCCGGCCGATCGACACCATGTAGAGATAGCGGAAGCCGATCACCGTGCCGATGCCGAAGAGCAGCGTTCCCAGCAGCGCGAAGAACCGGAACGGCCGGTAGACCACGAAGATCCGCACGATCGTGACGATGCTGCGCTGGATGTAGGAGGGGATGCTCTTGACCAGCCGGGACGGCCGCTGGAAGCCATTCACCCGCACCGGCACCGAGGTGATGCCGATGTTCTTCTGTCCCGCCTGGATGATCGTTTCCAGGGTGTAGGTGTAATCGCTGAACACCATCAGCTGCTGGGCCGCCCGGCGGCTCATGGCTCGGAATCCGCTCGGTGCATCGGGAATGTCCGCGCCACTGAGGCTGCGCACCACCCCGCTGCCGAGTTTCTGGAGCAGTTTCTTGGTGGGTGAGAAGTGCTGGATCTGGCTGATGGGGCGCTCGCCCACGACGATCTCGGCCTGCTGTTCGAGAATCGGAGCCACCAGCCGGGGGATGTCACGGGCGTCGTACTGGTTGTCGGCGTCGGTGTTGACGATCACATCCGCCCCCCGGGCCAGACAGGCATCCAGCCCGGTCATGAAGCCCCGGGCCAGGCCGCGGTTGTGGAAATGGCGCACCACGTGGTCGACGCCATGGGCGAGGGCCACCGCCGCCGTGTCGTCCTGGCTGCCGTCATCGATCACCAGCCATTCCACCTGATCGAAACCCTCCACCTGGCGCGGCAACGCCGCCAGCGCCACCGGCAGGGTGGCGGCCTCGTTGAAGCAGGGGATCTGGATGATGAGCTTCACGGCCTGACCCTCAGCCGTGGCCGATGGCGGCGCCCGGCCATGGCCCTCGATGGGGGAGACGCCATGATCACATGCGGGCTCCGTTATCGGGGGCCGACCGCCCGTGGGCGGAACCCGGCTCGTGTGATGGAGGGCTGAGGAGTAGCACCAGGGAAAGGATCATCAGGGGGATCGCCGGTGCCGAATAGCGCGGAATGTTGTGGCTGAGCAGCCCGTAGGCCAGCAGCATGCCGACCGGCAGCAGGGTAAGGGCCAGAAAGGAACCATTCCTGCGGATCACGCCCAGCAGAAACAACACCACGAGGGCTCCATAGGACAGCAGCGCCAGCAGATCCTTGGCGAGAACGTAGATCGAACTGGCCTTGAAGTTGACGCCTTCATTGGGCCAGGACCAGAGGCCCCGCCAGAGGAACAGGGGGGTCATCATCAAATGGCGGCCAGGATCGGAAAGAATCATCCGTTTCGCCTTCTCCCCCACCTGTTTCTCGGCCTTTCGATTCGCATCGGGCACCCCCTGGGCCGCCGCCACGAAGATCAGCCGGTTCACCTCCGCCCCCACTTTGCGGTGGTAGCTGATCACATCCTGCGGGCGACCCGCCATCGCAGCCTGGAGATCGGCCTGCTGGAAGTCGGAGCCGTAGCGGTTGATCCGCTGGTAGCGGCCGCCGGCCTGGAAGTCGGCGGGGGTGGCCCCGAGGCCCAGCAGGCGGGAGCCGTGCTGATAGAAGGACGGACCCCAGAAATGGAGGGCCCCCGGCACTTCGGCGGTCGTCATGCCGTTTTTGATGGCCCGGGCATACAGCACACGGCCACCCCTCTGGGTGAGCTGGACGGTGCCCAGCTGCAGCTGGTTGCGGATCATCCACGGCAGCACGGCCCCGGTGAACCCCAGCAGCAGCAGTGCGGCGGCCGCCAGGGGCTGCCGGCGGCGGCGCCGGCCGGCGTCCCAGAGCGCGTGCAGCAGCAGAGCTCCGATGATCAGCAGGCAGACGTAGAAGAAGATCGCCTTGGTCAGGCTCAACAGGCCGAAGCAGAGTCCGGCGGCCAGAAACCAGCGGCGGCGGGAGGTGCGGACGGCCAGCACCAGGAACAGACTGGACCAGAGCAGCATCACACTCGCCTGCAGCTCCGTGTAGAGCGTGTCGACGAACATCGGCACGGCAAAGAAGAAATACCCCACCAGCACCGTGGCGATCACCACCAGCAACACCCGACCCGTGAGCACCTGGCAGAGCAGGGCCGTCGCCACCAGACCCAGCGCCGCCCAGTAAAGATTGGCCCCCTTCACGGCGCGGGCGCCGGGCCCCGCCACCAGCTCCTGATAGGAAGGCGCCTGGCCAGCCAGGGTCAACAGTTTCAGGTGGCCGGCGGTGACCAGATTCGGGACCGGCTCCCTCGCATTGGAGGCTGAAAAGGGTGCCCGTTCGGCGGTCGAAAACACACCATGGCTGGCCAGATTATGGGCCAGGCGCAGATTCACCAGGGCGTCCTTCTGACTGCCGGCCTCGGTGATCTGCGTGGCGCCGAGGGCCAGCATCGCCAGGATGGTCAGCCCGACGATCAGCACCCTGATGCAGCCGGCACGACATCCAAACCGTCGCGACTGGCTGTCGATCCAGGCATCGAATCGATCCGAGCCCTTGGTGACGAAGCTGGAAAGAATTCCGCCCATCACCCGTCGCCGGTCCGCCCCAGACAGTATCAGCAGTGAACCGGAACCGCCACGGCACCACTTCAGCCGTCGGCGGGCAACAGGGCCTCCCCCCCGGCGCTGCGACACATCTCCAGGGCGCGATCGGCATCCAGCTGGATCTGGCGGCTGAGGGCCTCGAGGTCGGCGAACGCCTGCTGCCGCCGCAGCAGCCCCAGGGGCTGCACGGTCAGCCGGGCCCCCGCCAGCTCCAGCCGCCGCTGCAGCAGGTGCACCTCCACCGCCGACGGGGCCAGGGGGTCCACCGTGGGCTGGGGCCCCAGGTTCATCACCGCCGCCATCGGCCCCTCGCCGCCGTCGCGCCAGGCCAGGGCCGCATAGACCCCTTCCAGCGGCAGGAACTTGCGCCCGTCCACCGCCAGGTTGGCGGTGGGCCAGCCCAGCTGGCGCCCCAGGCCCCGGCCACTCACCACCTGGCCGCTGAAGCGGTAGGGACGCTCCAGAAGGCGGGCCGCCTCGTCGATGTCGCCGGCCGCCAGGGCCCGCCGGATGCGGCTGCTGCTCACCCGCTCGGCCCCGTCCCAGAGCATCGGCACCACCTGGACATCGATGCCGAGGCTGGCGCCGATGCGGGCCAGGTCGTCCACGTCCCCGCGGCGATCGACCCCGAAGCGGAAGTTGGTGCCCACCGCGATGCGGCGGGCCTGGAGCCGTTCGGCCAGCACCTGGCGCACGAACGGCTCCGGGGTCAGTGCCGCCAGCTCGCGGGTGAAGGGCACCAGCACCAGCTGGGCGATGCCGAGGGGTTCGAGCAGCTCCAGCTTCTCCTCCGGCAGATCCAGACGCAGCCGCGTCTCGCCGTGGAGCACCTCCCGGGGGTGGGGCCAGAAACTGACCACCGTGGGCACGGCCCGCTCCCGGGCGGCGGGCATGGGGGCGGTGACGGCGGCGATCACGCGACGGTGTCCCCGATGCAGGCCATCGAAGCTGCCCAGGGCGACGGCGGTGGGGCGCAGGGCGCTGGAGGGGTCGTGAAGCGGGATCAACGGCCTCGGCCCTCGCCGGCTGGATCCTCCCATGCCAAGTTTGGGAGCACCGATCCCGTCTCCATGGCCGACCAGCTGGATCTGCAGCGCATGGCCGACGCCCTACGCCGCACGGGCTGGGTGCGCTTCTGGGTCCAGCTGGCCCTCGGGGTGGTGGTGGTGGTGGTCCTGATGTTCAACAACATCGGCGGCCGGCTGGCGGCCAACTCCTCCCGCGCCCTGGGGCTGGGCCCCGGCCTTTCCCTCACCACCCTCTCGTTCCTGGTTCTGCTCTGGAGTCTGTGGCAATCCTGGCTGGTGGTGCGCTGCGGCCGTGCCCTGGCCAGCCCGGTGCGCCCCAGCCGGGGGGAGACCGCCCGCCTGGTGAAGCGGGGCCTGGTGGCCGACATGGCCGGACTCACCCTGGCCTCCGTGGGCTACCAGGCCCTGGCCGGCAGCCTGTTCGTGCAGGCCTCTCAGCAGGTGCCGGGCTTCCTCGGGGCCCAGCTGCCGGCGACGCCGGGCAGCGGCGGCCGGGTGGTGGGCCTGCCGATCACCTCGATCGAGATGCTCTCGGTGCTCAGCAACACCCAGGTGCTGTTCGCCCACGTGCTCGCCCTGATCATCAGCCTCTGGCTGCTGCAACGGATCTACCGCAGGAGCTGATCCCGGCTCCCGAGCGCCTCCACGGGCGGCAGCGACGCCACCGGACCGCGCCAGAACAGCTCCGGCTGCAGGGGCGTCAGGGACGGTCCCCCCTGCTGCACCCAGGCCACATCGGTGGGCCACTCAGCGGGACCGGCGCCGGTGCCCTCCAGATCGTCGACCACCTCGCCGGCCAGCCAGTAGTAGGTACGGCCGCGGGGATCGGTGCGCTTTTCGAACTGATCGATGTAGCGCCGCACCGCCGTGCGGCACCAGCGCAGCGGGGCGAGGGCATCGGCGGGCCGCGGCGGCACGTTGAGATTGAGCAGCAGCCCCTCGGGCCAGCCGCCGGCCAGCATCCGCTCGGCCACATCAAGGGCCAGCGCCGCCGCCGCCTCGAAGCGGCGCCAGTGGAAATCGGCGCTGCTCACCGCCAGGGCCGGCAGGCCCTCGATCGTGCCCTCCATCGCCGCTGAGACGGTGCCCGAATAGAGCACGTCGGTGCCGAGGTTGGGGCCGTGGTTGATGCCCGAGAGCACCAGATCCGGCGGCTGCTCCAGCAGCCGGAACAGGGCCAGCTTGACGCAGTCGGAGGGGGTGCCGCTGCAGGCCCAGGCCGTGACGCCCGCCGCGAACAGCTCATCGGCCCGCTCCGCCCGCAGCGGCGTCTGGAGGGTGAGTCCATGGCCCGTGGCGGACCGTTCCCGGTCCGGGCAGACCACGGTGACCGTGTGGCCGCGGCCGGCCGCCTCGGCCGCCAGGGCCTGGATGCCGTCGGCGAAGACCCCGTCGTCGTTGCTGATCAGGATCCGGAGCGCTGCCATCGACCCTGAACTGGGGACTGCCGGCAAGCTAGACGCTGCTGCCTACAGTCGCTTCCTCCCCCCGATCCGTGCCGTGAGCGCCACCGTCAGCCTGCAGCAGCTCACCGACCAGCTGGAGCGCCTGGAGGCGGAGGCCGCCGATGCCATCGCCGCCGCCGGGGACGCCGCGGCCCTCGAGGAGCTGCGGGTGGGCCTGCTGGGCAAGAAAGGGCGCCTCTCCGGGGTGCTCGGCGCCATGGGCCGGCTCCCCGGCGACGAGCGCCCCCTGGTGGGCCAGCGGGCCAACCGCCTCAAGGACCAGGTGCAGCAGCTGCTGGGAGCCCGGCTCGAGGCCGTGCGCAGCGCCGCCATGGCGGAGCGGCTGGAGCGGGAGCGGATCGACGTGACGGCGGCCTGCAGTTACGTGCCGCCGGGCCACCGCCATCCGCTGCAGAGCACGATCGAGGAGATCGTCGACATCTTTGCCGGCCTCGGCTACCGGGTATCCGAAGGGCCCGAGATCGAGACCGACCACTACAACTTCACCGCCCTCAACATCCCGGAACATCACCCGGCCCGGGACATGCAGGACACCTTCTATCTGGGGGGTGACCGGCTGCTGCGCACCCACACCTCGCCGGTGCAGATCCGCCATCTCGAGGCCAACCCGCCGCCGGTGCGGGTGATCGCCCCCGGCCGTGTCTATCGCCGCGATGCGGTGGATGCCACCCACTCGCCGGTGTTCCACCAGGTGGAGGTGCTCGCCCTCGACGAGGGCCTGGATTTCAGCCACCTGCGCGGCACGGTCACCACCTTCCTGCAGCAGTTCTTCGGCGACCTGCCGGTGCGGTTCCGGGCCAGCTACTTCCCCTTCACCGAGCCCTCCGCCGAGGTGGACGTGCAGTGGCGGGGGCGCTGGCTGGAGGTGATGGGCTGCGGCATGGTGGATCCGGCGGTGCTAGAGGGGCTGGGCATCGATCCGGAGCGCTGGAGCGGTTTCGCCGCCGGTCTGGGGGTGGAGCGGTTCTGCATGGTGCGCCACGGCATCGACGACATCCGCAGGCTGTTCAACAGCGATCTGCGCTTCCTGGAGCAGTTCTGATCTCCCCCCATAAACTCGATGGGCCCCCACGAGCGCGATCGGTGCCCCGGGTCGGACTGATCGTCAACGACGGCAAGGATCTGGCGATCAGCACCGCCGACCTGATCGAGAACCGGTTGACCGCCGCCGGGCTGGAGGTGGCGCGGGTCAGCAGCTCCGGTGGCGTGGTGGGCTTCGCCAACCCCGACCAGCACCTGCGCTCCCGGGGCTACGCCGCCTGCGTGCCGGCCAGCTTCGACGAGGAGATGGCCCTGGCGCTGGTGCTGGGGGGGGACGGAACCGTCCTCTCCGCCGCCCGCCAGACCGCCCCGATCGGGGTGCCGATCCTGACGATCAACACCGGCCACCTGGGCTTCCTGGCCGAGGCCTACCTCAAGGATCTGGACCAGGCCCTGGCCCAGGTGGTGGCCGGGGAATGGACCGTGGAGGAGCGCTCCATGCTCGTGGTGAGCGTGATGCGGGGGGAGCAGCGGCGCTGGGAGGTGCTCTGTCTCAACGAGATGGCCCTGCACCGGGAGCCGCTCACCAGCATGTGCCACTTCGAGATCGCCATCGGCCGCCACGCCCCCGTCGACATCGCCGCCGACGGGGTGATCCTCTCCTCCCCCACCGGCTCCACCGCCTACGCCCTCAGCGCCGGCGGACCGGTGATCACCCCCGACTGTCCGGTGCTGCAGCTGACGCCGATCGCCGCCCATTCCCTCGCCTCCCGTGCCCTGGTGTTCAGCGACCAGGAGCCGGTGACCGTGTTCCCCGCCACCCCCGAGCGGCTGATGATGGTGGTCGACGGCAGCGCCGGCTGTTACGTCTGGCCCGAGGACCGGGTGCTGGTTCGGCGCAGCGAGCATCCCGTCCGCTTCGTGAGGCTGGCCGACCACGAGTTCTTCCAGGTGCTGCGCAACAAGCTGGGCTGGGGCCTGCCCCACGTGGCGAAGCCCTCCAGCAGCCACGCCGACGCCCCCCTGTGACCGCGTCCCCGCCACCGACCGTGGTGCTGCTGGTGGGCCCGGAGGCCGCCGGCCTGGCGCCGCGGCTGGAGGTCTCCGGCTACCGGACCGCGCTGGAGGAGACCAGGGAGGACCTGCCGGCGGCGGTGGTCCTCTCGCCCGGCAGCGAAGAGCGGATACCGGAGCTGCGCCGCCGGCTGGGGGCCCGCCCGCTGCTGCTCGGCATCACCAGCGACAGCGTCGAGAGCCGCAGCCGCTGCCTGGAGTGGGGCGCGGATGACTTCTGGCTGCCCAGCCAGGGCACGAGCGACCTGCTCACCCGGCTGCGGCTGCACCTGGGCTTCGCCCGGCGCCAGGCCCCCACGCCGGTGTCCACCCTGCTGAAGGTGGCGGATCTGCGCGTCGACCCGGTGGCCTGCCAGGGCTGGCGCGGCCAGCGCCAGCTCAGCCTGACCGCCAGGGAATACCAGCTGCTGCTCCTGCTGCTGCGCCACAAAGGCACGGTGGTGAGCCGGGAGCAGATCCTCGAGGAGATCTGGGCCGACCAGGGGGGCGGCGCCAGCAACGTGATCGAGGTCTATGTGCGCTACCTGCGCCAGAAGCTGGAGCAGGAGGGGGAACCGCGGCTGATTCACACCGTGCGGGGCCGGGGCTACTGCCTCCGGGACGGGCGACCGCCCGTGGCCCCGGGGCCATGAGGGGTCCCTTCCTCCGGAGCCTGGCGGTCGCCGGCGCGGTCGGGCTGATCGGCTGCGGTGCGGGGCACACCCAGAGCCCGCCCCAGTTCCTGCCCATCAGCGCCCAGTGGTGCCTGGAGGGTCCGGCGCCGCCCCGCTGCATCCAGCTGGAGGTGCCCCGGGGGGAGCGCCAGTACGCCATGGGGCTGCAGCTGCGGCCGCCCCTGCCGCCTCTGCGCGGCATGTGGTTCCCCTACGACCCCCCGGCGGTGGCGCGCTTCTGGATGCACCGCACCCCCGAACCCCTGGACATGCTGTTCATCCACAACGGCCGGGTCATCGCCCTGGAGAGCCCCGCCCGCCCCTGCATGCACCTGCCCTGCCCCAGCTACGGCCCCGACACGCCGGTGGACGGGGTGCTGGAGCTGGCGGCGGGCCAGGCCGCTGCCCTCGGCATCACCGTGGGCACCCCGGTGCGGATCACACCGCTGCCGGGAGCGACCCCTTCAGCACCAGCACCGGATTGAGGGGCGCCAGGCGGGTGCCCTCCGCCAGGGGGGCGCCGCGCCAGGCCTGGATCTGGCTGACGGTCACCCCCAGGCCGGCCTGCTCCAGCACGGGCCTGAGCTGGGCCAGGGCTTCGACGGTGGCCAGGGGCAGGACCACCACCCCGCCGGGCCGCAGCCGGCCCAGCACCTCCTCAAGCACCTCGCGGCGGCCCCGGCCGCCGCCGCCGATCAGCACCCGGTCGGGATCGGGCAGGGACCCCAGGGCCGCCGGAGCCTCCCCCTCCAGCACCGCCATGGGCCGCACCCCCAGCCGCTCCGCATTGGCGCCGATCAGGGCGGCGGCCCCGGGCCGGCGTTCCACCGCCCACAGCTCCAGGGCAGGGCGCAGGCGCAACGCCTCCAGCCCCACCGACCCCACGCCGGCGCCGATGTCCCAGAGCACCCCGAGTCCGGGAAGCTCCAGGTCGGCCAGCAGCTGGATGCGCACCTCCCGCTTGGTCATCAGCCCCGGCTGGTCTGCATGTTGCAGCCAGAGCCCGTCGGGGATGCCGAACAGGGGCAGGGCCTCCGGCGCCGGCACAGCAGGCTGGAGTGCGATCAGCAGCACCAGGTGCAGGGGATCGAGATCGGGCGGCAGCGGATCGGCGGGCGCCAGCCGCTGCAGCCGCTCCGCCGGATGGCCCAGGCGTTCCCCCAGCCAGAGCTCATAGGCCGCCTCCAGCCCCGACGCCCGCAGGATCCGGCGCACGGCGTCGGCACCGCCGCGGGCCGGGTCGGTGAGCACCGCCAGGGCGGCGGGCCGCTGCTGCAACCGGGCCGCCAGCGGCTCGGGATCGCGCCCGTGGAGGCTGATCCAGGAGGCGTCCTGCCAGGGCCGGCCCAGGCGGGCGAAGGCCAGCTGCAGGGAGGTGGGGGCCGGATGGAAGCGGAGCCGTTCGGCGGGCAGGTGCTGGAGCAGCAGGCGGCCGATGCCGAACCAGAGGGGGTCACCGCTGGCGAGCAGCACCACCCGCTGGCCGGCGACGAGGGCCCGCTCCAGCCGCGGCAGCAGTTCGGCGGGCTTGTCGCTGGCCAGCAGCTCCGGGGCGGGGGCGCCGTCGCGCCAGGCCTCGAGGTCGGCCAGGAGCCGCCGTGGGGCCGCCACCAGGTCGGCCCGGCGGATCCTGTCCTGCCAGGGGCGGGAGAGACCCGCCAGGCCGGCGGCATCGGTGCCCAGCACCTCCAGCAGCGAACCTTCCAGCCGTGCCCCTGACCCACTTCTGGCCATGATGCTCCCGCATGTGCCGGTCCCAACCCCTGACCATGAGCGATCGACGCCAGAGGATCCACACCCTGGTGCTGGCCCTTCTGGCCCACCAGAGTGACCTCGAGCTGCTCGATGACGACCGCTCCGGTCCCGGCGGCCATCCGCTCGGGAGCGGCGGGGACGCCGGCAACTGGCTGGAGCGCAACCGTCGCGTGGTGCAGCGCTACCAGTCGCTGGTGCGCAGCGCCGTGACCCTCGATGCCCTGATCGAGCAGGAACTGGGCAGCGATCAGCTGGGCGGCGGCGCCGGCCCCGGCTGAGCCTCGAGGAAGGCCATCAGGCGCGGATAGAGCAGCAGGGCGCCCGCGTTGGTGAGGTGGGTCTCGTCGCTGTAGAGCAGCGTCCCGGCGCGGACACTGGAGCAGACCGCCTGCGACGGAGGGCAGATGCTGTCGAAGGGGCTGAACAGGCGGGTGCCGGCCAGATCCCGGATGGACCGCTCCTGCAGGCGCTGGGCCGGGGCGATGGCGGCCAGCTCCTGCCGGCGGGGCCGCAGCACAGGCTGGCACTGGGGACCCAGGGACCAGGCGGGACGGAACCATTCCGCCTGGCAGAGGGTGAGCGGGCCGCCGATCTTCTCCTGGGGGAAGGTGGGCAGGGGGCCGAACACCACCAGTGCCCCGCCGGCGCGGCTCACCGCGGCATCGAAGCGGCGCAGGGCAGCGGTGTAGGAGGCCTCGGCGCTGCGGAGGGCCGCCCCCCGGGCACCCTCCAGGTAGCCGGCCAGATTCGACACCAGCACGACCCGGTCCCCGGGCCGCAGGCGGGCCAGCACCCGGCGCTCCTCGTTGTCGGCGTAGGGCCGGCAGCGGCGGTAGCGGGCCGGCACCGGGGCGCCCTCCCCCCAGCGGGAGAAGAAGGGCACCGGACAGCCGCCCCGGGCCATGAAGGCCACGTTGAAACGGCCGCTGGCGAGCAGCTTCTCCCCCAGGGGGATCAGCACGTGGGTGTGGCTGTCCCCCAGGAAGAACAGGGTGGGAAGGTCCTTCCCCTTCGCTGCCAGGGCCAGGCAGGGGTCGGGACCATCGCCCCCGGCGACCGGATCGGTGGGCTCCTGGAAGCAGTGGACCGTGTCGACGGTCGTGCCGCCGATGCGCTTCATGTTGGCCGTGGTGCCGACGGTGTGGCGGCGCTCACCGACGAAGAGCCGGCCCTGCAGGGGCTCCTGCAGGCCCGCACTGAAGGCGGCGACCAGCACGGTCATGGCCGGGTAGGCGAGGCCCGAGCGACCCAGGCCGGGGATGGCGGGGTGGCCGTAGCGGAACAGGCACTCGAGCCGGTAGGAGAGGGCGGTGCAGAGGGTGATCAGCACCAGCACCGGCAGCAGGGTGACGGCGTTGAACCCCACCGTCCAGCGGGCCAGCACAATCACCGGCCAGTGCCACAGATAGAGCGAGTAGGACACCATGCCGATGGCCAGGCAGACGGGGTGGCACAGCCAGCGGCCGAGGCCCCCGGCGGGCCGGAGCAGCAGCAGCAGCGCCGCCGTCAGCACCGTGATCCCCAGGGTGGTGCCCAGCCGCCAGGCCTCCGGCAACAGCAGCAGGGCCAGCAACGCCACCAGGGCCACGGTGGCCAGGGGCTGGCGCCAGCGGGGCAGCGCCAGCCGCTGGCCCAGGTCGCGGGCGCTGCCGCTGCCGCGATGGAGCAGGTAGGCGCCGCAACCCGCCGTCAGTTCCCAGAACCGGGCGGTGGTGAGGAAGAAGGCCCGCTCGCCGTTGCCGCCCAGGCTCAGGCCCAGATAGAGCGCCAGGGACAGGGCCAGCAGCAGCAGGCTGCCCAGCTTGAGCCGCCGCAGCGTGCCGGCGCCGGAGCCGGCCACCCCCAGGCCGCAGAGCAGCAGCACCGCCGGCCAGACCAGATAGAACTGCTCCTCCACCCCCAGCGACCAGGTGTGCATGAAGGCGTTGAAGTGGTTGTCGGTGGCGAAGTAGTTCGAGCCCTGCCGGAGCAGATAGAGATTGGAGACGCCGAACAGGGCGGCCAGGCCGGTGCGCATCACCGGTGCGAAGAAATCATCGAGCGGCGAAACCACCATCGAGAACAGGGCCGAGACGACGGCGATGTTCACCACCAGCGCCGGCATCAGCCGCCGGATGCGGCGTCCATAGAAACGGCGCAGGAACTGCCAGCGGCTGCCGTCCCGCCGCGCCAGCAGCGACGACGTCACCACGTAGCCCGAGATCACGAAGAAGATGTCCACCCCGAGGAAGCCCCCCGGCAGCCAGCGGGGATCAAGGTGGTTGATCAGCACGGCGAGGACGGCCACGGCCCGCAGGCCGTCGATCTCGGGCCGGTAGGCCCTCGAGCGCTGCGGCGGCTGGAGGCCCGCGCCGAAAAGCCGCACCAGAGAATTCACGCCGCCCCGACGATTGCAGGCAGGGTAATGGCGATCTGGACGGGCCCTCGCTGAGGGGCCAGCTCTGACAAGCTGGGCCCACCTCGTCTGGCCCCATGGCGCCCTTCGGCCTCTCCGCTCTCCAGAACCTGCGGCGCGGCAGGAATCCCTGGCAGCCTCCCGAGGCCAGCTGGTCGCGGCCCTTCGGCCAGGGCTGGAGCCAGCCCTACACGGTGCGCTACGCCAGCAACCTCGACGACGGCCCCAACCACGGCATGCCCCTGGGGGGCTTCGGAGCCGGCTGCCTGGGGCGGGGCATCGACGGCGCCTTCAACCTCTGGCACCTCGACGGCGGCGAGCACTGGTTCGGCGTGCTGCCCGACTGCCAGTTCGCCCTGTTCGAGAGGGACAGCGACGGGCGCCGGGCCCATGCCCTGGCCACGCAGCCCGAGGGCGACGCTTCCCGTCCGGGGAGTGGCCCACCCCTTTCAGCCTGGAGCTGGTATCCCGCCGCCACGCCGGAGCAGCCGAGCGGCACCGTGGCGGTGCGCTACCCGATCAGCTCGCACCACTACGCCTCCGTGTTCAGCGCTGACGTGCGCTGTGAGGCCTTCAGCCCGATCCTTCCAGGGGACTACCGGCGCACCAGTTACCCCGTCGCCGTCTTCGCCTGGACGTTCAGCAACCCAACGAACCAGCCGCTGGATCTGTCCCTGCTGCTGAGCTGGCGCAACACCGTCGGCTGGTTCACCAACACCGACCCGGCGGCGGAGGTCCACTTCCGGGATGACGGCAGCCCGGAGCACAACTACGTGCCGGCGATCGGCCGCGGCAAGGGGCAGCGCAACCGCTGGGTCGACGGGGCCGGCCTCAAGGGTCTGCTGCTGGAGGGGGAGCGCTCCCAGCCCCTGGCCGAGGGTGAAGGGCAGTGGTGTCTGGCGGTGCCCGACGGGGCGGCGCTGAACCACCCGGGGCTGGAGGTGTTCCGGTGCAGCCGCTGGGATCCCAGCGGCGACGGGGCCGAACTCTGGGAACCCTTCAGCCGCGACGGCGCGATCCCCGACAGCGACAACGACCGCCGCAGCACCGGCGACGATCCCCTCAGCGCCGCCCTGGCGGTGCGCTTCCGCCTGGAGCCCGGGGCCGCGCTCGAGCTGCCGGTGGTGATCAGCTGGGACCTGCCGGTGACGGCCTTCGCTACCGGCACCCGGGCCCTGCGCCGCTACACCGACTTCTTCGGCACCGATGGCGAGAGCGCTGCGGCCATCGCCGGCGAAGCCCTGGCCGACTGGCGCGACTGGCACGCCGCGATCGAAGCCTGGCAGGCGCCGGTGGCGGGGCGCCACGACCTGCCGGAACCCCTGCGCATGGCGCTGCTCAACGAGCTCTACGACCTGGCCAGCGGCGGCAGCCTCTGGACAGCCGCCAGCCCCGGCGATCCCGTGGGCCGCTTCGGGGTGCTCGAGTGCCTCGACTACGCCTGGTACGAAAGCCTCGACGTGCGGCTGTACGGCTCCTTCGCCCTGCTGCAGCTCTGGCCCGAGCTCGACAAGGCGGTGCTGCGCAGCTTCGCCCGCGCCATCCCGGCCGCCGATCCGACTCCGCGGCCGATCGGCTGGTACTTCACCCAGGGGCGGGGCCGGGTGGAGGCCCCCCGCAAGGTGGCCGGCGCCACCCCCCACGACCTCGGGGCCCCCAACGAGCGCCCCTTCGACGCCACCAACTACACCGCCTACCAGGACTGCAACCTCTGGAAGGACCTGGCCAGCGATTTCGTGCTGCAGGTCTGGCGCACTTACCGCCTGGCCCCCAGCGGCCCGGACATCGCCTTCCTGGCGGACTGCTGGCCGGCGGCGGTGACCGCCCTGGACTACCTCAAGCGCTTCGACGTCAACGACGACGGACTGCCCGACAACGGCGGTGCCCCGGACCAGACCTTCGACGACTGGCCCCTGCAGGGGGTGAGCGCCTACTGCGGCGCCCTCTGGATCGCCGCCCTGGAGGCCGCCCTGGCCATCGGCCAGCAACTGCAGCTGGAGCTGGGGCTCGACACCGCCGAGGAGCAGCGGCGCTTCGGCGGCTGGCTGGAGCAGTCCCGAACCCATTTCGATGCCCTGCTCTGGAACGGCGAGTACTACGCCATCGATGCCGGCAGCGGCACCCCGGTGGTCATGGCCGACCAGCTCTGCGGCGACTTCTACGCCCGCCTGCTGGGGCTGCCGCCGGTGGTGGCCGACGAGCGGGCCCGCTCGGCCCTGAACGCGATCCGCCAGGCCTGCTTCGAGTCCTTCGAGGGGGGCCGCCTCGGGGTGGCCAACGGGCTGCGCCGCGACGGCACCCCCCTCGATCCGAAGGGCACCCATCCCCTGGAGGTCTGGACCGGGATCAACTTCGGTCTGGCCGCCTATTACCGGCTGATGGACCAGACCGCCACCGCCCTCGCCATCACCGGGGCCGTCGTGCACCAGGTGTACGAGGGGGGCCTGCAGTTCCGCACCCCGGAGGCCATCACCGCCGCCGGCACGTTCCGCGCCTGCCACTATCTGCGGGCCATGGCGATCTGGGCCCTCTGGGCCACCCACACCGGCTGGCAGCCGATCCCCGGCGCCGATCGCCAGCCATGAACCACCGGACCGGCGGGCTGATCGACGTTCTGCTGCTGGCGCCCCTGCTGGCCCTGATCCTGGCTGTGACCCCGGCGCCGGCCCTGGCCCAGGTCCATGCCCACCCCGATGCCCAGGGCACGCCGGTGGTGCGCAGCCTCGAGAGCCTGCGCGACCTCGACGATCAGAGCTGGCAGGTGGTGGCCTACCGGGAAGGGCCGCCGGGGGGACCGCTGCGGCTGCGGATCGTCGGCTACCCCGGCAAGGTGCGCCTGGACCATCCCACCGCCCTCGAGGTGCGCAGCGGCCGGCTGCGCTGGGACCTGGAGGACGTCACCCTGGCCAGCGCCGCCCTCGCCGGCGACACCCGTTCCGCCGCAGCCGAATTTGATCTGGCGCCGCTGCTGGCCGATCTGGACCGCGACCGCCCCCTGCGGCTGCGGCTGCCACGGGTGTTCAGTGAACTGGCGGTGCCCCCCTACGTGGTGGCCGAATGGCGCACCCTCCCGGACGCCCCTGCCCCATGAGCCCCGGCTGCCCCTGGCGCCGGTGGATGGCCCGGGCGCTGCAGCTGGCCGCCCTCGCCGAGGGGCGCACCAGCCCCAATCCCCTGGTGGGAGCCCTGGTGCTCGACGCCGACGGGACGCTGGTGGGAGAGGGATTCCATGCCCGTGCCGGCGAGGCCCATGCGGAGGTGGGGGCCCTGGCCCAGGCGGGCGAACGGGCCCGGGGCGGCACCCTGGTCGTGACCCTGGAACCCTGCTGCCACCACGGCCGCACCCCCCCCTGCAGCGAGGCGGTGCTCGCCGCCGGCATCGCCCGTGTGGTGCTGGCCATGGCCGACCCCAACCCGCGGGTGGCCGGCGGCGGCATCACCCGGCTGCGGGACGGAGGCCTGGAGGTGATCGAAGGGGTGATGGAAGCCGAGGCGCGCCGCCTCAACCGGCCCTTTCTGCATCGGATCGCCACCGGCCGGCCCCTGGGGATCCTCAAATGGGCCATGAGCCTGGATGGGCGCACGGCGCTCCCCAACGGCGTCAGCCAGTGGATCAGCGGCCCGGGGGCCCGGGACTGGGTGCACCACCTGCGGGCCCGCTGCGATGCGGTGATCGTGGGGGGCGGCACGGTGCGGGCCGACGACCCCCTGCTCACCAGCCGGGGGCGGCGCACCCCGGAGCCGCTGCGGGTGGTGCTCAGCCGCGGCCTGGATCTGCCGGCGGCGGCCCAGCTGTGGGATCCGGCTCCGGCAGCGACGCTGCTGGTCCATGGGCCGGAGGCGCCGCAGGATCGCCGCGACCGGTTCGATCGGCTGGGGGTGGAGCGCCTGGCCCTGGAGGCCTGCGAACCGGCGGCGCTGGCGATCGCCCTGGCCCGGCGGGGCTGCAACCGGGTGCTGTGGGAATGCGGGCCGGTGCTGGCGGCGGCGGCCCTGCACCAGGGCTGCGTGCAGCAGCTGGCCGCGGTGATCGCACCGACACTGCTCGGTGGCCTCCCCGCCCGCACACCCCTGGCGGACCTCGGCCTGGAGAACCTGGAGGACGGCTGGGCCCTGTCGGAGGCGGCCACCGGCTGGCTGGGCCGGGACCTCCTCTGGCAGGGTGCTGTGGTCGGTCCCACCTGAGGGGCACGGCCATGGCCGCCTTCCGCCCTCTCCCCTTGTCAGCCCTGAAGATATGGGCGGCACGACATCTGCTCGGCTGGAGGGTGGCGCAGCGGGCCTGGGGCCTGCACCGCTGGCTGGGGCTGCAACGGCGGAAATGGCGACTGAGCCTCCCCGCGGCGGCACCGTCCTTCCGCCTGTCGCGGTGGTACGGACGGACGGGGAACAACATCCAGCAGCTGATCGTGGTGATCGCCCATGCCGAAGCCTTCCGGGGATCGGTGCAGGTGGACGAGGACTTCATCCAGTCCGGGCCGCTGCGCAACATCGTGAACGCCTTCAGCCTTGACTTTCAGGTCGACAGCGCTGCCGCAGCCAGGACCCATCTGTCTGGCCTCTTCTTTCACTACATGGAGTACGGGTTTTCTCGCTCCGACCACCGACGCATGGCCTTTGCCAACGGCGACAAACCACGGCGTGATTCCGTTCTCGGGCGTCAGTACATCCGCCGACAGGCGCACCGCATCGCCCGTGCCCATCTGGCCCCACACATCCTCAGGCCGCCACCGGGCACGTTTTCAGAGGCTCAACTCGAGAGCACGCTGGTGATTCATCTGCGTGGCGGTGATGTGGCGAATCTGACGAATCCGTACTACATCACCAACCCTCTCCACTTCTATCGAGAGCTCCGCCAGCGGCACCGCAGGGCCATCATCGTGACGGAACCAGGCTCCAGCCATCCCTTGCTGGAAGCCGTGCTGTCGTTGTTCGCCGACCATGACGTTGTCACCGGATCCGTCGAAGACGATTTCCAGCTGCTGCGGCACGCCACCCATCTGGCCACCTCCGGAGTGGGCACCTTCGCGGTGGCAGCCGCCCTGCTTTCCGAGCGCCTCCGCCGCTTCCACTGCACGGATGTCTTCCTGAACGAACATCTGAACCCCCACATGCTCGACGCCGATCGGGTGACCGTGGAGATGCTGCGGCTCCCCGGCTACGTCAAGGCCTGGCGGCGCTCCAGCGACCGCCTCAAGCTGCTGCACCACTGGCGACCCCCGACGGCGGCAGGGGCCGCGCCAGGGATCAGCGCAGTTCCGGGTGCCGGGGATCCCCCTTGAACGGTCCCTCCACGGCGCTGGTGATCCAGCCGCCGTAGAACCCGCCGGGCTGGGGGACCACTCTCTCCCCGTCCACCCAGCAGCCATCCATCAGCGCCGGGTAGCAGGCCAGCCAGCCGGCCAACGGCGTGAATGCCGGGGTGGGTGAGGGGTAACTCCACAGCGCCCGCCGCAGGCGACGCTCACCGCCTTCGCCGTCCGGGGCCACCAGGTCGAAGTAGCGGGCCACGCCCTTCCACTCGCAGTAGCTGGAGCCAGGCGCGGGCTCCAGCAGGGTCCGGTCCACGTCCTCCGGGCAGAGATAGAAGACCGGGGGGTGAAAGGTTTCGAGCACCCGCAGGCTGCGCCGGGTGTCACACAGCAGCCGCCCCAGGGCCTCCACCCGCACGTGCTGGCGGCACTCCACCAAGGCCGGGGGCCGGGGATAGCTGGCGACGGACTCGGCCATGGCCATCAGCCGGGGATGAAGTGGCGCAGCCGTCGCGCCTCGGCCCCGGCCCGCGCCTGCAGCTCCTCGTCGCTGAGGCTCGCCTCGGCCCGTTGCTGGGCGGCGATCACATCCGCCTCGTCGACGGCGAAACCGGCGCCGCGGGCCAGGGCCAGAAAGGCTGCCAGATCGGGGGGATCGGCCGGGTCATGGAGACGGCGATCAAGGGCGGCATCGGCGCGGGCGTGGGCCAGGAAGGCATCCAGCTGGTCGAGGCTCATGGGACCGGCATCGGGGCCGTACCTCTTTAGCGGCCCGCCGGATCGTCCGCGGCGGCAGCCAGCAGATCGAGCTGAACGGCGGCCTGGGGCGGCGCCTCCAGCTTCACCGCCTCCCACGGGGCCGGGTCCCAGGGCGCCATCAGGGGTTCCAGGGCCCGCAGGGACGGACCGTCGACGGACTCCAGCCACGCCTCCTCCAGCCCGTCGGGGATCACCACCGGCATCCGGTCGTGCACCCGGGCCAGCAGATCGTTGGGGGCGGTGGTGAGCACGACGCAGGTCTCGAGCTCTCCCCCATCGGCCCCCAGCCAGCGGTCCCAGAGCCCGCCGAGCCAGAAGGGGCGCCGATCCCGCCGCCGGAACAGCCAGGGCTGCTTCACGGCACGGCCGTCCACCGTCTTCGTCTGCCATTCGTAGAAGCCGTCGGCGGGGATCAGGGCCCGGCGGTGGCGCCAGGCGCCGCGGAAGAAGGGTTTCTCCGCCACCGTCTCGCTGCGGGCGTTGATGGGTCGGCGGCGACCCGCCGGGTCAGGGCACCAGTCCGGCACCAGCCCCCACAGGGCCAGGGCCACCTCCAGGCGGCCGTGCTCCTGGCGCTGCAGCAGCACGGGCTCCCCCGGCCGCACCTGGGTCCGGGGGGCGTAATGGTCCTCCAGCCCCGGGGGCAGCGGGCCCTTCAGCCGGGGCAGCAGCTGGTCGAGGCGGGTGGCCAGGGAGTAGCGGCCGCACATGGGGGGTGGGAAGCCGAGGGCGGGGCGTTCGGTTCTCCCGACCGGGGGTGGGAACGGCGGGTGACGACCAGACCTAGCTTGGGCCCATTCGACGTTGCGCGCAGCATGGCCATCCGTCAGGACGACAACCGCCCCACCCGGAGATTCGGCATCGTCAACCTGCTCCTGATCGGCTTCGGTGTGCTGCTGCTGTTCAGCAACTTCCTGCCCAACCCCGCCACCCAGGTGCCCCGGGTCCCCTACTCCCTGTTCATCGACCAGGTGAACGACGGCAACGTCAAGCGGGCGTACATCACCCAGGACCAGATCCGCTACGAGCTGACCAAGCCGCCGGAGGAGGGCGCCCCCACGGTGCTCTCCACCACGCCGATCTTTGACATGGAGCTGCCCCAGCGGCTGGAGCAGCACGGCGTCGAGTTCGCCGCGGCGCCGCCGAAGCGGCCCAGCTTCATCACCACGGCCCTCAGCTGGGTGGTGCCGCCGCTGATCTTCATCCTGGTGCTGCAGTTCTTCGCCCGCCGCAGCGGCATGGGCGGCGGCGCCCAGGGGGCCCTGAGCTTCACCAAGTCGAAGGCCAAGGTCTACGTGCCCGACGAAGAGTCCCGGGTCACCTTCGCCGATGTGGCCGGGGTCGATGAGGCCAAGACCGAGCTCACCGAGATCGTCGACTTCCTCAAGACGCCGCAGCGCTACATGGACATCGGCGCCCGCATCCCCAAGGGCGTGCTGCTGGTGGGCCCACCCGGCACCGGCAAGACCCTGCTCTCCAAGGCCGTGGCCGGGGAAGCCAGCGTGCCGTTCTTCATCATCTCCGGCTCCGAATTCGTCGAGCTGTTCGTGGGGGCCGGTGCCGCCCGCGTGCGCGACCTGTTCGAGGAGGCCAAGAAGAAGGCGCCCTGCATCATCTTCATCGACGAGCTGGACGCCATCGGCAAGAGCCGCTCGGGCTCCATGGGCGTGGTGGGCGGCAACGACGAGCGGGAGCAGACCCTCAACCAGCTGCTCACCGAGATGGACGGCTTCACCGCCCAGGACAAGCCGGTGATCGTGCTGGCGGCCACCAACCAGCCGGAAACCCTGGATGCCGCCCTGCTGCGGCCGGGCCGCTTCGACCGCCAGGTGCTAGTGGACCGTCCCGACCTGTCCGGCCGCAAGATGATCCTCGACATCTACGGCAAGAAGGTGAAGCTGGCCGAGGGGGTGGATCTGGACAAGATCGCCCAGGCCACCAGCGGCTTCGCCGGCGCCGATCTGGCCAACCTGGTCAACGAGGCCGCCCTGCTGGCGGCCCGGGCCTATCGCACCACCGTGGAGCAGGCCGACCTCAACGAAGCCATCGAACGGGTGGTGGCGGGCCTGGAGAAGAAGAGCCGGGTGCTGCAGCCCGACGAGAAGAAGGTGGTGGCCTACCACGAGGTGGGCCACGCGATCGTGGGGCACCTGATGCCCGGCGGCAGCAAGGTGGCCAAGATCTCGATCGTGCCCCGGGGCATGGCGGCCCTCGGCTACACCCTGCAGCTGCCCACCGAGGAGCGGTTCCTCAACTCCAAGGAAGATCTCGAAGGCCAGATCGCCACCCTCCTGGGCGGTCGCTCCGCCGAGGAGGTGGTCTTCGGTGAGGTCACCACCGGCGCCGCCAACGACCTGCAGCGGGCCACCGACATCGCCGAGCAGATGATCGGCACCTACGGCATGAGCGAGACCCTCGGCCCCCTCGCCTACGACAAGCAGGGCGGCAGCCGCTTCCTGGGGGGCAACTCCAACCCCCGTCGGGCCGTCAGCGACGCCACCGCCCTGGAGATCGACAAGGAGGTGCGCGGTCTGGTGGATCGGGCCCACGAACGGGCCCTGGCGATCCTGCACCACAACCGCGAGCTGCTGGAGACCATCTCCCACAAGATCCTCGAGAAGGAAGTGATCGAAGGTGACGAGCTCAAGCAGCTGCTGGCCTCCAGCCAGCTGCCGGATGCGACGGTGCTCGAGGGAGCCGCCGTTTGAGGGGGAATCGGGGAGGGAACGCGACCTAGATTCCCTCCCAACGTTTCAACGTTTCCAGGTGATGGCCGACCCGACAGATCCGTCGGACCCGACACACCTGAAGCACCAGTCCTCACGTTGGTTGCCGCCAGCGCTGACCGCTCTCCTGATCCTGTTCTGCCTCACGATGGCGGGCCAGGGTCTGACAACCGCCTACTCCTACTGGTCGGATGAGCTCTGGTCCATGGCCGCCAGTCAGTCCGACTGGGGGGTGTTGCTCCATGACTGGCTGATCCCCGACGTCCATCCCCCCCTGTATCAGCTCCTGCTGAAGCTCTGGATCGGGGTCTTCGGCACCGGCGAGCCCGCCACCCGCAGCCTCAGCTTTCTGATCGCCGCCCTGGGCCTGGTGGCAGCGGCCCTGGGCAGTTCAGGGCGAGGGGCAGGCCGGCGCCTGTTCACGGTGGCCTTCCTGGGCACCAGCCCCGCCTTTCTCTTCTATGCCCAGGAGACGCGCAGTTACGCGCTCTCGATGCTGCTCTCGACGCTGATGCTGGGCACGGCCCTGCTATTGCGCCAGCGAACAGGACGTCACGAGGGCGCCTTGCGCTGTGGGTTCGCGATCTCCGCTCTGCTCCTGTCCCTGACCCACTACTTCTCCCTGATCTTCGTGGTGGTGGTTCTGGCGGTCGTCACCGCCGAGGGAACGGTCTTCCGATCGCGGAGCCATGCGATCCCCCTGCTGCTGCTCCTGATGCTGTGGCCGCTCAGCCACGCCGTGCTGAGCCCCCCCGCCGAGAATTTCACCCGCATCGACTGGATCGAGGTCACGCCCATCAGCGGCACGATCACCCAGTTCCTTGCGGGAACGCTGCCGCTGCTCGATCCGCGACAGGGCCCGCGAGGCCTGCTGATCCTGATCGGCCTCGTCGGCGGCATCGGAGCCGCCACCCTTCCCCTGCTCCACCGCGGAGCCTCCAACCGCAAGGCACCCGAGACGGGGGAGGCCCGCTTCCTGCTGACGCTAATCCTCGCCTTCCTGGCACTCATTCTGGCGATCGATCCGTTCCGGCCGCTGTCGCAGAGCCGCTACTACATCGTGGTGCTGCCAGCCCTGGCCTACCTGGTGGGAATCGGCTGGGACCTCAGCGTCGGCCTCGGCCGCGTTCGTCGCGTCGCCCTGGCCAGCCTGCTCTGCGCTGTGATGCTGCTGCAGCTGCGAATCGGCACCCAGCACCTGGCCGTCAAGCAAGGACCCCTGGAGAACCACAAGCTTCTGGGCAGCTTCGTGGTCGATAGCGATCTCTGCCGGAAGGGCGAAGGATGCTGGTCCAGCGGATGGTTCCTGGAGGCGCTCACGGCCACCTATTTCAGCTCCCGCGAGCTGATGGCGTTCGATCCCGGCACGCCACTGGCCCAGACGCGGCTGGATCGTCCGCTGCTCGGCTTCCGCAGGGCCTATCCGAGGCTGAAGGGCCTCATCGCCAACAACCCCGCCCTGGCCTGCTGGGAGGCACCTGGGTCCTGGAAGGCCACATCCTTCATCCTGCTGCCCCGCACCAGCCCGGCGCAACCGGCGCGCCACGGCCTTCGTCCCTGCCCTTGATGTGGTGGGCCTGAATCAGGCCTAATGTCCCGGCACTGGTCTCCTGCAGCGGTGTGATGGTGGTCGGGACAGAGCCTCCGGGTCCCCCAGCCGCCACCCGACCGCTCCAGCGCCCGCCCCATCGGCTCCTGACCGCCGTTCTGATCCTCGGCTGCCTCTGGGCCGCCGGACAGGGCCTGACAACGGCCTATTCCTACTGGTCCGATGAGATCTGGTCGGTGGCCGCCAGCAGCGCCGACTGGGGTGTGCTGATCCGGGACTGGCTGCTCCCCGACACCCATCCGCCCCTCTATCAGGTCCTGCTGAAGCTCTGGATCGGGGTCTTCGGCCAAGGGGAAACCGCCACCCGCAGCCTCAGCTTTCTGATCGCGGCCCTCGGCCTGGGGATTGCCGCTCTGTGCAGTTCCGGGCGCGGCAGCGGCCGCCGTCTGGCGACCGTGGCCTTCCTCGGCACCAGCCCCTCCTTTCTCTTCTATGCCCAGGAGGCGCGCAGTTACGCCCTCTCCTTGGCGCTGTCGACGCTGATGCTGGGCACGGCCCTGCTGCTGCGTCAGCAAAGGGGACACCACGAGGCCGCCCTGCGCTGGGGATTCCGGCTCGCCTGCGTGCTGCTGTCCCTGACGCACTATTTCTCGCTGCTGTTCGTGCTGGTGGTGCTGGCGGTGAGCAGCGTCGATGGGCAGGTGCTGCGGCGGCGGCGGGAAGCGGCCGTCCTGGGGCTGCTGCTGCTGCTGCCGCCCCTCGCCCATGGCCTGGTCAGCCCGGTGGGCGCCAAGTTCCAACGGATCGACTGGATCGAGGTGGAGCCGGTCACCGGCACCCTGAGGCAGTTCAGCCGCGGCCTGCTTCCCCTGCTGGACCTCCACCAGGGAACCCTGGCCCAGCTGGGCCTGCTCGGACTGGTGGTGGGGATCGGCTGCGCCTTCGGCTCCTGGCGGAACCTGCGCCGCTTCCTGATGGCGCCGACCCACCAGCTGCCCCAGTCCCTGGGGGAGGCCCGCTACCTGCTGCTGGTAATCGGCCTGTTCCTGGCTCTGATGCTGATGATCGATCCGATCAGGCCCATGAGCCAGGCCAGGTACACCATCGTGGTGCTGCCGGCCGTGGCCTACCTGGTGGGCACGGGCTGGGAGCTGACCGCCAGTCTGGGCCGCTTCCGCCGCAGCTCGCTGGCCGTTCTGCTGGTGGCCGTGCTGCTGCTGCAGCTGCAGATCGGGCAGCGGATGCTGGCGGACAAACGGGCACCACTGGAGAACTATCGGGCCATGGCGGCCTTCGTGAACAGCACCGGCGTCTGTGAGGGCGGCTGTTGGAGCACGGGCTGGCGCCCCGATGCCCTGATGGGCACCTACTTCCGGCCCGGCCAGCTGCGGGATCTGGAGCAGCGGGACCCAGCGGCCCCCGCCCCGCTGGAGCAGCCGCTGCTGGCGTTCCACGGCAGCCGGCAGGGGATGAAGGAACTGAGCGGTGCCAACCCGGCCATGGCCTGCTGGGAGGCACCGGGAGCCTGGCAGGCCAGGTCGTTCATCCTGCTGCCCCGCAGCAGCCCGGCGCAGCCGACACGCCACGGGCTGCGCCCCTGTCCCCCTTGACGTGGGGGGGGTCGATCTCGCATAAGGGTTCTTTGGGACGTGGGCCATGGTGTCCCCCTCAGCCCCGCTCGCCGCCCTCAGGGGCGGGGATCTGCTCTCCTCGGCCGACCTCGACGGTCCCCAGACCCTGGCGCTGCTGGAGCTGGCCCGCCAGCTGAAGAGCGGCGAGCGACGCATCGATCTTTCCGGCCGGGTGCTGGGGCTGATCTTCTCCAAGGCCTCCACCCGCACGCGGGTGAGCTTCATCGTCGCCATGGCCCGGCTGGGTGGCCAGACGATCGACCTCAACCCGGCCGTCACCCAGGTGGGCCGGGGCGAGCCGATCGCCGACACCGCCCGGGTGCTGAGCCGCTACTGCGATGCCCTGGCGATCCGCACCTTCGCCCAGGAGGACCTGGTCGACTACGCCCACTGGGCCTCGATCCCGGTGATCAACGCCCTCACCGACCTGGAGCACCCCTGCCAGGCCCTGGCCGATGCCCTGACGATCCAGGAGCGCTTCGGCCATGGCCCCACCGACCTGCACGGCCTCACCCTGGCCTACGTGGGGGACGGCAACAACATGGCCCACTCGTTGATGCTCGTCGGGGCCCTGATGGGGATGGACGTGCGCATCGGCAGCCCCGACGGCTTCGCCCCCAGCCCGGCGGTGGTGTCGCAGGCCCGGTCCCTGGCCGGCGGGCGGAGCTCGATCAGCGTGCTGCAGGACCCCGTGGCAACGGCCCGGGGGGCCCATGTGCTCTACACCGATGTGTGGGCGTCGATGGGGCAGGAGGAGGAGCAGGCCCAGCGGGAGCGGGCCTTCGCCGGCTGGTGCCTCGACGAGGACCTGCTGGCCGAGGCCGACCCACGGGCGATCGTGCTGCACTGTCTCCCCGCCCACCGCGGCGAGGAGATCAGCGCCGGGGTGATCGAGGGGGCCGCCAGCCGGGTGTTCGACCAGGCGGAGAACCGCCTGCACGTGCAGCAGGCCCTGCTCGCCACCCTGCTGGGGGGCGTCGGCGACTGAGGGCGCCACCGGCAGGCGCAAGCCCGGGCCTGGACAAACCGCGCGCGGGATGGCAGAAAGGGACTGGTTCATCCGTACTGCCCGTGGTCGCCACCCACCAGGAACTCACCGAGGCCCAGCGGCAGCTCTACGACTGGCTCGCCGACTACATCGGCAGCCACCGCCACAGCCCTTCGATCCGTCAGATGATGGAGGCCATGGGCCTGCGGTCGCCGGCGCCGATCCAGAGCCGCCTGCGCCACCTGCAGCAGAAGGGCTGGATCACCTGGCAGGAGGGCCAGGCGCGGACCCTGCAGCTGCTCGGCGAAAGCCACCCGGGCATCCCGGTGCTCGGGGCCGTGGCCGCCGGCGGCCTGGTGGAGACCTTCGACGACGTCCAGGATCACCTCGACCTGGCCCCGGTGCTCGACACCCGCGGCCTGTTCGCCCTCACCGTCAACGGCGACTCGATGGTGGACGCCCACATCGCCGATGGCGACGTGGTGCTGATGGAGCCGGTGGCCGACCCCTCCCGGCTGCGGGAGGGCACGATCGTGAGCGCCCTGGTGCCCGGCAGCGGCACCACCCTCAAGCACTTCCACCGCCAGGGGGCCCAGGTGCGGCTGGAGGCCGCCAACCCCGCCTACGCACCGATCCTCCTGCCCGCTGACCAGGTGAGCGTGCAGGGCCGTCTGGTGGCGGTCTGGCGTCAGGTCTGAAGGGACCGGGCCCGCACCCCCCACGTTGTAAGCTCCTCATGCACCGGGCAACCGGAGCACCAATGGGGCCATAGCTCAGCTGGTAGAGCACCTGCATGGCATGCAGGGGGTCAGCGGTTCGAGTCCGCTTGGCTCCATTTCGTGATGATCGTGCCCATAGACGGTCATTGGCGTCGTTCCCACGATGGCTACGAGCAAGCGTGTGGGGCCAAGCACCTGCAGGATGGGCCTGATCCTGTGGCGCCAGCGCCCTGATGAGCGACACCGGCCTCTCCCGCCAGCTCGGCCTCCGCTCGCTGACCCTGGCGGTGGTCACCAGCACCATCGGTTCGGGCTGGCTGTTCGCCCCCTTCTATGCCGCGCGTTTCGCCGGTCCGGCCGCCCTCGGCGCCTGGCTGCTGGGCGGGCTGCTGGCCTTCGCCCTGGCCCTGGTGTTTGCCGAGCTGGGTTCCCTGCTGAGCAGCTCCGGCGCCCTGGCCCAGATCCCCCTGCTCAGCCACGGCCGCACCGCCGGTTTCATCGGCGGCTGGTGCGCCTGGGTCTCCTACCTGGCCCTGCCCAGCATTGAGGTGATGGCGGTGATGCAGTACCTGGCCAGCAGTGCTCCCTGGCTCACCGCCGACCAGGGCGCCGGCCAGGTGCTCAGCGGCGCCGGCCTGGCCCTCGCCAGCCTGCTGCTGGTGCTGCTGGCCTGGGTCAACCTGGCCGGCGTGGGCTGGCTGGCCCGCTGGATCGACGGTCTCACCAGCTGGAAGCTGGTGGTGCCCCTGGTCGTCTCGATCACCCTGATGTTGACGGCTGGCCACTGGGGCAACCTTGTGCCCCTGGCTCAACCGGTGGGGACCACCTTGGAGGGCATGGTGCGGGCCATCAGCAGCGGCGGCATTCTGTTTTCGCTGCTGGGCTTTCGCACCGCCATGGACCTGGCCGGGGAGGCCCGCCAGCCGCAGCGCACCGTGCCCGTCGCCATGGCCCTGGGCCTGGGTCTCTCGCTGCTGATCTACCTGCTGCTGCAGCTGGCCTTTCTCGTGGCCGTCCCCCCCGGGCAGCTCGGCGGCGGCTGGGCCGCGCTCCGCCTCAGCGCCCACGGCGGGCCGCTGGTGGCCCTGGCCCTGGGGCTGGGCCTGGGCTGGGTCGGCCGGCTGCTGCTCCTGGATGCGGTGGTGTCACCCACGGCCACCGCCATGGCCTACATGGGGGCCGCCTCCCGGGTGGGCTGGATGATGGGGCGCTGCGGGCTGCTGCCCAACGTGCTCGGCCGGATCAATCGCCAGGCGGTCCCGTCGGTGGCCCTGGTGATCAGCCTGGTCCTGGGCATCGGCCTGCTGCTGATCGGGCCCGGCTGGCAGAACGTGGTGAGTCTGCTCACCGCCACCCTGGTGATTGCCCTGGCCATGGGTCCGGTGAGCCTGGCCGCCCTGCGCCGGCAGTTGCCGGACAGGACCCGGCCCTACCGCCTGCCCTGGGCCGGCCTGTGGTGCCCCCTGGCCTTCGTGCTGGCCACCTGGGCGATCAGCTGGTGCGGCACCACCGCCCTGCGCGGCGCTGTGCTGATCGTGCTGCTGCCGGCCGTCGGCTTCGTGCTGCTCGCCCTCAGGGGCCGGGCCGCTGGCGCACGCCAGGGCGAGGAGCCGCCCCACGGCCCGCTGCATTTCCGCCAGGGGCTGTGGTGGTTCCTTTATCTCGGGGGCCTGGTGGCCATCACTGCCTGGCCGCTGGGGCTGGCCGCCGAGCTGGGCCTGCTGGCGGCCTGGGCGCTGCTGGTGTTCCCCCTGGCGGTGCACTCCCGGTTGGTCGCAGTGTCCCCGTGGGCAGGGGTCGGCAACGACTGACCGTCGGGACGCTTGGCAAGGGCGCTTCAACCTCGACGCCTGGGCGGGGAGAAGAGGATCCACCCAGGTGCTGTGAGCCATCTGGCTGGTCGGGAACGTTTTCCGATGGTGCGGCGAACAGGATGACCGGACCCTTGGCCCTTGGCCCCATGGAGGCAACGTCCGGTCCATTCCCCCACGATCCCTTCCGGGTGGCCATCGCTGCGCGACTCACCGGGCACGCCCTGCGGATTGCCACAGGGATGGGGGTGGTCCTGGCGTTGCTCTCCCCGGCTGTCGGTAAAGCCGACGGCATCGTGGAACCCAACACCAGCTCCCTGGCGCCGATCGATCGCGAGGCCTTCCGGCAGCAGTACGGCCAGGAAGGCCTGTTCCGGCTGCGACTGGGGGTCGATGCGGCCGAACAGCCTCCCAAGGCTGGAGCCGCTCCCCAGAGCTGCCCCGCCGCCACCTGGGCCGGCTCGCCGCAGAAGCAGCGCTACGACGCGGCGATGGGCCTGCGGAAGTTCTACGCCGCCGGCGAGGCCCTGGGGGAATGGCGGCGGCTGTGTGCCCCCACGACCGCCACGCCATGAACCGGATCAGGGCTGTGGCCCCCCGCCTCACTCACTGGCCGCCTTCGTGCGCATGGCCGCCTCCAGGCTCCTGATCTCCTCCGGCGACAGCTTGGGCCGATCCAGCTTGATCGTGAGCTTGTCGAGGTTGCCGGTGAAGCGGAACGGCGGCTGGTAGTCGGCGTCGTTGACGCCGGTGAGGGTGTCGGAGCCCACGTCGAAGCTCTCGTCCCACTGCAGGATCATCGGCAGGGTCTTGGCCATGGTTTTGGTGGCCACCGCCTTGCCGTCCACCTTGAGGGTGCCGGTGCCAGGGCGGCCAACGCCGCTGAAGTCGTTGAAGGCCAGGGTGCCGGCCCCCTTGCCGTCGTAGACGAAATCGAACACCACCTTGTGTTTGCCGGGGGCAAGGGCCTCGGTGCCCTCCCACTTGAGGCGCTCCAGATCCACCATGTTCCAGACCCACACGGGCTTGCTGTTCTTCAGGTAGAAGCCGTAGCCGCCGAAGCGGCCGCCAGAGGTGAGCAGCATGCCCTCGGCACCGCCAGCAGGCACCTCGATGTCGGCGCTGACGCTGTAGGAGGTGTTGAGCAGCAGGGGCGAATCCCCCTGGGGCAGGCCCACCATCGGATGGGTGTAGACGAACTCGGTGCGGCCGGCGGTGATGTTGGGCCGGGGGGCCACGATCCGGGCCGCCACCGAGGCATCGAGCGGGAACACCTGGTATTTGTTGGCCTCGGCGATGAAGGCCGCCTTCATCTCCTTCAGCTTGCCGGGGTTCTGGGTTGCCAGGTCGGTGGTCTGGCTGAAGTCGTTGTTGAGGTTGTAGAGCTCCAGGGTCTGGTTGTTGAGCGGATCGGGGTTGGCCGGGCCGAAGGCGTCCCAGGGGGCCCGGTTCACCTTGGTGCTCAGCAGCCAGCCCTCGTTGTAGAGCGCCCACTGACCCATCATCTCGAAGTATTGGGTCTTGTGGCGCGAGGGCGCCTTGGTGTTCTTGCTGTCGAAGGTATACACAAAGCTGGTGCCCTCAATTGGCTTCTGGGGGATCCCATCCACCACCTCGGGTGCCCGTAAGCCCGCCGCCTCCAGGATCGTGGGCACCACGTCGATCACATGCACGAACTGCTCGCGCAGGCCACCCCTGTCCTTGATGCGCGCCGGCCACGACACCACCATGTTCTGGTTCACGCCACCGAGCCGCGAGGCATTCTGCTTAAACCAGCTGAACGGGGTGTCTAAGGCCCAGCTCCAACCCGCCGACATGTGGTTGTAAGTGAGATCGGTGCCCCACACGTCGTAGAACTTCATCTGCACCTCGACGGGCAGCTTGTTGAGGCCGTTGAAGAAAGCCACCTCGTTGGGGGTGCCCAGGGGCCCGCCTTCGGCGCTGGTGCCGTTGTCGCCGTTGATGTAGATGATCAGCGTGTTGTCGAGCTTGCCGAGGTCATCGAACTGCTGGATCACCCGGCCAATTTCATAGTCGCTGTAGGCGGCGTAGGCGGCGAACACCTCCACCTGGCGGATGAACAGCTTCTGGGCCTCTGGGCTCAATTGGTCCCAGGGCGTGATCACATCGGCGGGCCAGGGGTCGAGCTTGGCGTCCTTGGGGATCACACCGAGTTTCTTCTGGTTGGCGAAGATGCGCTCTCTCAGCTTCTCGTAGCCGTCATCAAAGAGATGCATGGCATGGATCCGATCCACCCACTCCTTGGTGGGGTGGTGGGGAGCATGGGTGGCCCCGGGGGCGTACTTGATGAACAGCGGCTTGCTGGGGTTGATCTGGTGCATCCGCGCCATGTAGTCGATGGCGTCATCGGCCATCTCCGTGACCAGGTTCCAGCTGCCTGGCTCCTTGCCCTCGAAGGGATAGATCTGGGTGGTGTTGCGGAACAGGTTGGGCTGCCACTGATTGGCGTCCCCACCCACGAAGCCGTAGAAGTATTCGAAGCCCATCCCCGTGGGCCATTGGTCAAACGGGCCGCTCTGGCTGGCCTGGAACGCCGGCACGTTGTGGTCCTTGCCGAACCAGGCGGTGGAATAGCCGTTGTCTTTGAGAAGGCGGCCGATCGTGGCCTTGTCCCGCTCAATGATGCTGTTGTAGCCGGGGAAGCCGGTGGACTGCTCCGAGATCACGCCGAAGCCGGCGGAGTGGTGGTTGCGGCCGGTGATCAGGGCGGCGCGGGTGGGAGAGCACAGGGCCGTGGAGAACATGCGGTTGTACCGCAGGCCCGCCTTGGCGACGCGCTCCATCGCCGGGGTGGGGATGACGCCGCCGAAGGTGCTGGGCACACCGAAACCGGCGTCGTCGGTGAGGATCAGCAGCACGTTCGGGGCGCTCTGGGGCGGCGTGATCCGGGGCGCCCACCAGGGCTTCGATTGCAGCGCCCCGTCCTTGATCACCCCGCCGAAGGGGGGCGCCGGGGCCGGCAGCTGGGTGCCGGAGATTGTGGTGGTGGCATTCGGGGCTCCGGGCGTGCCGGTGATCCGCTGGGCCAGGGCCGGCACGGCCCTGAACGACCAGCCCACCAGGGCCAGGGCCAGGCACGCCGGCACCAGGCGCCGCAGCAGGCGGCCGAGCACGGCGCTCAAGCGGGTCAGGGGACGCTCAGCCATGGGTCGTCAGGGCGGGGAAAACGAGTCGGAAACCGATGTGGGAGGTGCCGGTGTCGGGGCTTTCGGCCTCCCGCGCCGCCGGCCGGTAGCGGCTGCAGTAGTTGGGGGCGCATAGGAAGGAGCCCCCCTTGATGACGTGCTTGGCCACCCCGGGCTCCCGCGGATCGCTGCTGGCGGCCGGGTCGGCCAGCACCGGGTCGTCCTGGCCGGCGAGGCGGTCGTGGCCGGGCCGGTACCAGTCCGCCGTCCACTCCCAGACATTGCCGGTCATGTCCTGGAGTCCGTAGCCGTTGGGGGGAAAGCGGCCCACCGGAGCGGTGCCGCTGAAGCCATCGTCGGCGGTGTTGCTGACGGGAAACTCCCCCTGCCAGGTGTTGGCCAGGCCGGGCCGCCAGGTGTTGCCCCAGCTGAAGGCCCGATCCCGCAGCCCACCCCGGGCGGCGAACTCCCACTGGGCCTCGCTGGGGAGGGCGGCGCCGGCCCAGGCCGCGTAGGCCTCCGCATCCGCCAGCGACACCTGCACCACCGGGTGGTCGAGCCGGTCGTCGATGGAACTGCCCGGGCCCTCGGGGTGGCGCCAGTCGGCCCCGGGCACCCACTGCCACCAGCTGAGCTCCGCCAGGGGCTCGCCGGGGGAGGGCGGCCGGAACACCACCGAGCCCGGGCGGCGCTCGGCGTCGGAGAGCTCCGGGAACTGCTCCGGGGGCAGGGGCTGCTCCGCCTGGGTCCGGTAGCCCGTGGCGGCCACGAAGGCGGCAAACGCGCGGTTGGTCACCTCGGTGCGGCCGATGCAGAAGGGTTGCAGACGCACCGGCGCCTCCGACTCCGCCTCCTCCGGCAGACGGCCCGCCGCGCCGATGCGGTAGCGGCCGCCGGGGATCGGGGCCATCGACGGCGGGCAGGGGTCCGCTGCCGGGGCGGGGGCGGGCCACAGCAGCACCACGCCCATCCCCAAAGCCAGGATGAGCAGGGCGGCCAGCACCGCCAAGCCCCAGTCCTCAGGACGATGCACAAACACGGATTCGCTGCGCCCTGCGGATGGCTCACGGCCCGCATTGTGGGGGCGTCAGTGAGCGGTTCAGGGTCACATCGATCACCTTCGACACACTCCTTGGCACTGCCGATTGGCATGACGCAGCCGCCTTACCACGGGCCCGCGGCCGCCATCGAACGCAGGACGGCAAGACTGTCGCAGAGGCGCAAAAGTGTCAGGCGGATCCTGTCAGCATTGGCGGGGACCATGGCACGCTGACCCGTCCGAGAATCGCCCCCCCGCCCATGACCTCCCCCTTTCGCCGTCACGGCAGCCCGACGCTGCTCGCCAGCCTGCTCCTCGGCCTCGCCATGGCCTGCCCCGGCGCCGGGGCCCAGCCACAGGCGAGCCCCGATCAGGCGGCGGCGCTCAATGCCGTGGCCCGGATGATGGAGGCGCAGCGCACCTACTACCAGAAGAACGGCGCCTTCCGGGCCACGGTCTCGAACATCCAGCAGGATTTCGGCATCGCCCTGCCGGCCTCCTTCAATTACGCCGTTCGCACCACCACCGAAGCGGCCTATAGCTATGTGATTCCGGCCCAGACCGCCAAGACGGGTCAGCTCAACGCCTATGTGGGGGCGGCCTTCCTGACACCCACCCAGAATCCCCGGATCACGACGATCATCTGCATGAACATCCAGCCGGGCCAGATCCGTCCGGCGGACCCCCAGCTCGTGCTCGGCACCCTGGTGGCCAATCCGAGCGGCCGGATCGTGCAGTGCGGCGATGCCTCGGTCGAGGTCACCGCCTCGATCGTCAACGAATGACGGCCACGGTTCCGCTGACGCTGCTGGAGTCACGGGCGGTGGAGGTCAACGACCCCGCCGCCCTGCTCGATCGGGTGGCGCGGGACTTCCCCCTCAACGCCTTTCTCGAGAGTCAACGCAGCGGCGGCTTCTTCCATCGCAGCGGCATCCTCCACGTGGGGCAGATCGCGGTGTCCTGCAGCCGCCACTCCCCGCTGGAGATCGGCTTCGACGATTCGCCGGTCGCCACCCTCACTCTGCCGCTGGCCGGCGTTGGCGAGGTGACCAGCGACGGCCAGCGGCTGAAGCTCGAGGCCGGCCCGATGGCGGCCTACCTGCCCGGCGCCGCCTTCACGGCCAGCACCGGCACCTTCGAGGAGGTGATGATCTGTCTCGATCGCCGGCGGCTGGCCGAGACGGCCGCCGCCATCGGCGGCTTCGGCGCCGGCGTCGGTGGCTGTGGGCCGGCCTTCGAGCGCACCCTGCGGGTGGATGGCAGCGCTTCACCGCAGCAGGCCGACCTGCTCCACCATCTCCACCTGGCGTTGCGGATGCTGGAGGCTCCGCTGCTGCGCTCGGTGGGGGGGCTGCGGACCTGCCAGCTCGAAGATCTGCTGTTCCGGCTGGTGGCGGCCATCGTCTGCCCTGAGGTGCTGAACGGGATCGATCAGGCGATCGCCGATCACCGCCGGGACCGCCCCTTCGACGACCTGCTGGAGTGGATCCGGGCCAACCTGCACGCCCCGATCACCGCCACGGAACTCAGCCGGCGCAGCGCTTACTCGCAGCGCAACCTGCAGTATCTGTTCCAACGGCGGTTCGGCTGCAGCCCCATGCAGTGGGTGAAGCGCCAAAGGCTGAGCGCGGTGCACGCCGATCTGCTGCGGGCCCAGCCGGGCGAGACCGTGGCCGCCATCGCCCGCCGGCATGGCTTCGTGCAGATGTCATCATTCGCCGCCCGGTTTCGGGAGAGCTACGGCCTCACCCCCTCGCAGCTGCTGCGCCGTTCGCGCCTCGACGCCGGCTGAGGCGACCGGCCGCCCACCGGTGGAGGAGCGCTTCGCTACCGACAGGCTTCCCTTTGCAGACTTAGAGCAAAGCCAGCATCCGTCCCCCGAGCCTCCCCATGTCCAGCTCCTTCACCCAGGCGGTCGAGGCCCTCACCGCCCAGGCCCAGAGCCTGATCGCCGCCACCACCAGCGAAGTCGACGCCCTGCGTGAGGAACTGGAACAGGAGCGCCGCTTCCGGCGCCACCTGGAGGCCGCCGCCGCCACCCGGGCCCACGAGGTGGCGGCCGAGCGGGAGGAGGCCCGGCTGGAGCGGGAACGGCTCGAGGCCGAACTGGCCGAGGCCCTCGAGGGCCGGCGCCTGGCCGAGGCGGAGGTGGAGCGCTTCCACGAGGCCATCCGTCAGCAGCTGGCCATCGCCGAACAGGAGCAGGCGGCCCTGGAGGAGGCCGAGCGGGAGCGGGACCGGCAGCGCGAGGAGGCGTGGCACCTTCGCCTCCAGGAGGCCGCCGAGGCCGCTGCAGCCAGGGAAGCCGAGCAACAGGAGGCCGCGGAGCGCGAGCGCCGGACCCTCCTGCAGGACCTGGAGAACGAACAGCGGACGCGCCTCAGGCTGGAACGGCGCCTCGCGGGGGTGCGCCAGGCCGTGATCGACCTGCTCGACCCCCAGGAGGAGCCCCAGGCCACGGCGGAGCCCGACGCCACCGGAAACGGCACCGCCACCGACTGCGACAGCGACGGCCAGCTCGAGCTCCCTGACGCGACCGCCCGCCTGGCCCTGCGCAAGATCCTGGTCTCCCGGCCGGCCGGCCAGGGCTCCCTGCCGGTGCTCACCTGAGGTACGCCCGGCCGAGGCGCGCCTGGCCCCGGCGCCGCGGCAGCCTTCTGCTGGCCCTGGTGGCCCTCGCCCTTCTGCTGGTTCTGGCTCCCTTCGATGGAGCCGTTGCCCAGGAGCGGCCTGGGGCCCCGGCCTTTCTCCAGTTGGACGGCGTCAGGCTGTTCCCGGTCAGCACCTCCAAGGAGTACTCGGGCGAGGAACGGGTGGAGCGGGCCAACCGTCTGCTGCAGGAGGCGGTCGCGACCGGGAGCCCGGCCAGGATCGGGGTGCAGGAGCTCCATAACCTGCCGGTGATCACCCTCGATGGCGCGGTGATCCTCACGGTGACCCGCCGCGACACGCAGGAGGGGCTGTCGGTGCAGGGCCAGGCTGGGGTGTGGCGCCAAAGCCTCACCGCCGCCATCCAGCGGGGGAGACGCCAGCGTCAGCCCGCCTATTTGGCCCGCATGGTCCCCGTCTCCCTGGGGATCCTTGGGGCCATGCTCCTGTTGCACCGGCTGCTGTGGCTGCTGTGGCGGCGCTACCTGCCCTCGGCCCTCACCCAGCCGCTGGCCGGTGACTCCAGCAGCGGCCAACCCCTGCGACCCAGGGACTGGCTGCTCCATGGGGTCCTGGTGCTGCTGCGGCTTGGCCTCTGGGTGGCGGCGATCCTGATGATCGCTGGCTTCTTCCCCCTCACCCGGCTGCTGACCAGCCGCCTGCTGGAGGCCCTCACCGAAAGCCTGGGCTCCCCCTTCCTGCCCCTGGGGGGACACCGCTACTCCGTCCTCGACGCCCTCATCCTGGTGGCGCTCTTCCTCGTGCTGGTGCGCGGGGTGGCGTTCCTCAAAGGCCTGCTGCGGATCCGGGTCCTGCAGCGCACGGGGATCGAACCCGGCTCCCAGGAGGCCATCGCCTTCCTGCTGCAGTACGGCCTGCTGTTCCTCGGAACGCTGGTGCTGCTGCAGCTCTGGGGCCTCGATCTCACCTCCCTGGCCCTGTTCGCCAGCGTCCTGGGGGTGGGGGTGGGGCTGGGCCTGCAGGGGATCGCCAGGAACCTGATCAGCGGCCTGATCATCATGTTCGAGCGGCCCATCAAGGTGAACGACTTCATCGAAGTGGGAGACCTGCAGGGCACCGTGACCCACATCAATCTGCGCAGCACCGAGGTGGTGACCCTCGACCGCATTTCGATCCTTGTGCCCAATGTGGAGTTCCTCGAGTCCCGCGTCGTCAACTGGAGTCATGGCAGCTCGGTGGCACGGCTGAAGATTCCGGTGGGCGTGGCCTACGGCTCCGATTGCCGGGTCGTGCGTGGGGCCCTGCTGGAGGCCTGCGTGGACGTCGGAGACATCCTGGCCACTCCATCACCCCAGGTGTTCTTCAAGGGTTTCGGCGAGAGCTGCCTGGATTTTCAGTTGCTGGTCTGGATCAACCAACCCCGGCGTCAGTATGAGATCCGCAGCGAGCTCAACTTCCGCATCGAAGCGATCCTGCGCCGTCACGAATTGACGATTCCGTTCCCCCAGCGGGATCTGCATCTGCGCAACGAGCGCCTCGAGGTGGCGTTCCCCGCCGAGATCACCGACGCCCTGCTGAACCGGCTGGGGCCGATGGCGCCCAGTGGGGACGACTGAAGAGTCACCGTCCCTGACCCGGGCCCGGGACCACGACCAGGGTGGGGCAGCCGGGAAGGAGTGCTAAAGAATGAGGAGGTCTCCAGCAGAAAGCAAGCGGAGGGAATGGCCCCATGCCAGAGCTGGATCTCAACGACTTCATCGACCCCCAGGCAGAGGAAGCGGCAGGTTCAGCGATGGAATCCATTGAGCAGGCTGCCTTGCCTGGCCTTGCACTGGGAAGCACCGCTGATGCCGGACGTTCCGCACAGCAGGCCAGCCGGACCGACGATCAGGACTCCCTGCAAGCTCTGCAGAAGCGGCAGCTGAGGGACGAGCATCCTCTGCGGATTGCCTATCTCAAGGCACAGGCCGACATCACGCAACTCCAGAGGATCAGTCAACGGCTGCGGATCGTCTCACAGGCCTGTATTGCCGTGTTGGCGTGCCTGCTGGGAATCAGTGTTCTTGTCCTTGTCGTCGAAGCCATGCGATCCCGGGCCATTGTCATCAAGGAGTTCAGCACACCGCCGCGGCTTGCTGACAGGGGGCTGTCCGGGAGGGTGGTTGCCAGCAGCCTCCTGGACGAGCTCACGCTGCTGCAGTCAAGTACCCGCAGTCGCCTGGAGAAGCGCAAGGTGTCAGATGCCTGGACAAACCAGATTGAACTGGAACTACCTTCCACTGGTATCTCGATTCAAGATCTTGAAAATCTTCTCCGCCAACGCCTGGGGCATGATCTCACGGTGTCTGGAGATCTGGTACAAAGCTCGAATGGCGCACTCATTCTCACGGTCCGAGGGGAGACGATTCCCGCCCAATCCTTCAATAATGATAACAACGACATAAAAAAACTGACCAGGGATGCAGCGGAGTACATTTTCGAGCACACGCAACCCTCGCTCTACGTTTCGTCGCTGATCGCCAAAGGCGAAAGCGAGGCGGCTGTGGCCTTCAGCGAACGAGCATTCCCCAGCACCTCTGAGGCCGATCGACCGTACCTTCTCAATCAATGGGCCAATGCGCTACAGAACATCGGACAACCGGCAAAAGACTCCCTTTTCCTTTATGGGAAAGCACTGGCCCTGAAGAAAGATTTCGGGAATGTCCACAACAACATCATGCTGACGACCGTCGTCATGGGAAGGGAGCAGGAGGCCTGGGAGTACGGCAAGAAGCATCTGCAACGCCAAGGCGGACGTGCGACCACCAGGAAGGAACTTGGCTCGGGGCAGTGGAATCAACTCACCTGGAACCTTCAGGCTTGGAGAGCCGTTCTTGCTGACGATGCTCTCCAGTACCAGGGGATCGGCTCCGGCAACCAGCTACGTCATCCCGTGATCGCCCTCATCGACACCCGTCTGCATGACCTGGATGGAGCCCGCTTTCATCTCAGCCTCGGGGCAGGAACATCCAGCGATTCCACCATCAAAGCGCGCAGCCATTTTGTGCAGGGACGCATTGCCGCACTGACGGGGAACACCACCCTTGCCCTTCGTGAAATGGAGAGCTTCAAATCCGAGTACGAAAGCAAGGGAACGGTTTCCGCCAACATGCCTGGGTACCTCTGCTGGGTGGCCCTGGCACAGGAGGAGGCGGGGCGTCCCCGGGAGGCTGATCAAACCCTCCGGCAAGCTGGACGCTACGTGAACTGCCTGCGATTCAAAGGGGATATTCTCGATCGCAGAGGTGACTGGGTAAATGCCCAACTTGCCTATGCTGAGTCTGTCCGGATGGCTCCAGATCTGCCAGCCGGCTACTACTCCTGGGGGGCGGCGCTGGCGCGACATGGTCAAACCAAGGCGGCCATGGAGAAACTCGCTGCCGCGGCCAAACGCGGCCCAGGCTGGGCAGATCCCCTGAAAGCATGGGGTGATTGCCTTGCCTCGCAAGGGCAATGGAAGGCTGCCCTGAAAAAGTACCAAGCAGCCTCAAGGCTAGCCCCTGAATGGGCCAGCCTGAAACTGGCCCTCGAAGATGCAAAGGCACACCGCTACATCCCAAGGCGACAGCCGCTGGGACTGTGAGTAGATGGGCCGGGAAAAACATGCCAACAGCCCACTACTTTAGACTTCTGGATGCCTGTTCAATGCCCTGAACAGCAATGCCCTGAACAGCCCCACCGCCATCACCGTGGGCTCTCACTCGCCACGATGAATCCAGCCAGCCCCCGCTCCCGCCCCCTTTCCCTGCACTGGCAGGCCCGACCTTGACCCCATTGATGCAGGAGGCGGGGATTGCCCTGCTCCTGGCCCTCGCCAGGGTGCTCCTGGGATCCCTGGTCGTGTGGCTGCTGGTGCGGTTGCTGCGGAGCCGGCTGCGACGCTTCGACCGGCGCTCCGGCGCTGCCCTGGGGCGCGACGCCCGGATCGTGCCCCTGCTGCTGAGCAGCCTCGCCTCCCTGGGCTACCTGGCCATGGTGGTCTGGGGCTGGCGGTCCCTGGTGCGCAGCTGGGAGGTGCTCCGGGTCGATCCCGGACCGGATCGTCTGGTGGAGGGCGCGGCGCTGCTGGTGGCGACCGTGCTCGTGGTGCGCCTGATCAACCGCAGCCTGCTGCTGCTGCTGGAGCGGTCGCTGCAGCGCCTCGGGCGGGAGGAGCAGACCAGCACCCTCCGGGCCCTGGCCCCGATGATCCGTGCTCTGTTCTGGGGGCTGGGAACCCTGGTGTTTCTCCAGAAGCAGGGGGTCCCCCTCGGCGCGGTCTACGCCTCGCTGGCGGGGGCCGGGATCGGGATCGGCCTGGCCCTGCGCGGGCCGATGAGTCACTTCATCAACTACCTCACGATCGTCATCGACAAGCCGTTCCAGATCGGCGATCTGATCGGTTTTGCCGACGTGCTCGGCCCGGTGGAGCGGGTGGGCATCCGCTCCTCCTCGATCCGCAGCCTCAGCGGCGAACGGATCGTGATCGGCAACGAGGAACTGCTCCAGAAGACGATCCGCAACTTCGGCGATCTGCCCCGTCGTCGCGTCGCCCACACCCTGCGCCTGTCGGATCGGATGGCGGCGGACAAAGCCGCATCCATCGCCGGGCTGGTGGAGGGGGTGGTCCGGGCCCATCCACCGGCCACCTTCGACCACTGCCATTTCATCCGCTTCGTCGAGGGCGCCCTGGAGTTCCAGTTCGTGTTCTTCGTGCCCGAGAGCGATGTCACGGTCTATCTGGATCTGCAGCAGGCCATCAACCTCGGGATCCTCGAAGCGTTCCAGTCGCAGGGCATCGACTTCGCTCCCTCACCCCAGGATCCGGCTTCGCCCCGGATCAGCCCGGCGCCCGGCTGACCCAGCGCCAGGCCCCCGCCAGCAGGGCGAGGGCGATCAGGGGCCCCTCGCCCCAGCGGTCGTAGGGGGTGAGCGGTGTGCGCTGCTGCACCGTGACCAGGCCGATGGCCGGGCGGCCCTGGGGCAGCTTCTCCAGCACCCGGCCGCCGGAGTCCACCAGCAGGCTGGGGCCGGTGTTGGCGGAACTCACCAGCCAGCGGCCGGTCTCGATGGCGCGCAGCTGGGCCAGGGCGGCGAACTGCCCCTGCAGCTGCAGGGGGTAGGGGTCGAGGTTGGCGCTGGCCAGCAGCCAGCGGGCCCCCTGGCGGGTGGCGGCGGCCAGGGCCGCCCCATCGGAGAGCTCGTAGCAGATAGCCACCCCCACATCCCCCCCGGGCCGCGCCAGCAGCCGGGAGGCCGGCCCCGGCTCGATCCCCCCCACCGCCGACAGGCCGCTCCAGCGCCACAGGCCGGCCAGCGGCACCCATTCGCCCAGGGGCACCACCCGGTGCTTGTCGATCCCTCCGCCGGCTCGCAGCTCGCCGGGCTCGAAGCGCAGCAGGCTGCTGCGCAGCTCCACCCCCTCGCGGCGGAAGCCGCCGCTGAGCACCTCCACCGGCGCCGCCAGCGGCAACGGCTGGCCAAGCGCCAGGGAACCCTCCGGCAGCAGCACCCCCTGCACCGGCGGCTCAGCCGTGGCCGCCTGCCGCTGGGCGGAGGCCAGCTGCAGCAGCAGCCGGCGCTGCTGGTCGGCCTCGAACTTCTCCCGGGTGGGGATGGCCGGCTGCACCACCAGCCAGCGCTCGGCCCGTCCGCCGGGAGGGGCCGCAGCCTGGGCCAGCAGGGCCAGGCCGGCCAGATGGCAGCCCACCACCAGCCCCAGGGTGGCCAGCAGCCAGCGGCTCCGCTGGGCGGGCAGGGCCCGCAGCGCCCGCCACAGGCCCCAGCCGATCAGCAGCTGCAGCGCCGCCAGGGACCCGGCTCCCCCCAGGGCCGCCAGGCCGGCCAGGGCCCGGTCCCCCGGCAGCGCTGCCGCCCCCAGCCCCAGCCAGAACAGGGGACCTTTGGCCAGGAGCACCTCGGCCAGGCCCCAGACGGCCGCCGCCAGCAGCGCCGTGCTGGGCCGGGCGGGATCGAGCCGGCCCACCAGGGCGGTCCAGCCCCCCACCAGCAGGGCGGCGGCCAGGCCGATGGCCAGCCACAGCACCAGGCAGATCGGCAGGCTCAGGGGACCCGGCACCCCGATCCAGTCGAGGGGATGGAGCCAGAGCAGCCAGCGATGGCTCACCAGCACCGCCGCAAGCCCCCACAGCCCGCCGCGCCGGAACCGCTGCCCCGCCGGCCCCCCGCGGCTCTCCGTCAAGGACCAGAGCAGCACCACGGCGGGCCAGAGCAGCCAGGGCCAGCCCACCGGCGGCAGGGCCACCCCCGCCAGCAGCCCGCCGCCGGCGCCGGCGACCCAGCCGATACGCCGGTCATTGCCCATGGTCGCCGGGCCCGGGAGGCGCCAAGGTCAGGGAAGCGTCACACCGTTTCCCCAAGGAAACCTCCTTCATGGACCAGGGCAATCTGCTGCAGATGCTGCTGCTGCGCGGCCTCGGCACCACCTCGCTGGTGGCCGACCGGCTCAAGTACGTCAGCCAGGAATGGGTGAGCAGCGGCCGCCTCGACCCCAGCCACGCCTCCGCCCTGGTGGAGGACGTCATGCGCGCCCTGCGGGGCGAGACGCCGGAGGTGGAGCAGCAGGCGGAACGCCAGCTGGAGCGCAACCGCGACCAGCTGCTGCAGGACCTGGGACTGGCCCGGCAGCGGGAGCTGGACGAGCTGCGCGGCCGCATCGACCGGCTGGAGCAGACCCTGCGGCAACGCCAGAACAGCGGCGAAGGGACCGACTGATCGCACTGGCAGAATCCCCCCATCCGGGTCCTTCCGCATGCGCGACATCCTGATCAGCTCGATGGTCTGCGTAGCCTGTCTGATGCTGGCCTTCGTCAGCCAGCTGGTGTCGCCCTCCCAGGTGGAGGCCGCCGCACCGGCCCCTGCCGAGGCCGGCGTCCAGCAGGCCCTGGCCCGCTCCGGCCCCGCCACCGCGCCCCAGGCGAACGCTGCCGCCGCAGCGGAGGCCAGAGAGGCCGTGGCGGCCCCCCTCGAACTCGACCCGGACGTCCCCAACCCCACCCTGTTCACCATGGCTCCCGACTCCTCCAGCGCCGACCTGGCCTCCGGCGGGGCCGCGGCCCTGGGCGGCGAGCTCGTCTCCCCCACCGAGCGCACCACCCCCAGCGGCCTGCGCATCACCGACCTGACCCTGGGCGAAGGCGCCGAGGCCAGGAGCGGCCAGACCGTGGTGGTCAACTACCGCGGCACCCTCACCAACGGCAAGGAATTCGACAGCAGCTACGGCCGCGGCCCCTTCTCCTTCCCCCTCGGCGCCGGCCGGGTGATCCGGGGCTGGGACGAGGGCGTGGCCGGCATGAAGGTGGGTGGCAAGCGCAAGCTGGTCATCCCCCCCGATCTGGCCTACGGCGAGCGGGGCGCCGGCGGTGTGATCCCCCCCAACGCCACCCTGGTGTTCGAGGTGGAGCTGCTGGAGGTCAAGGGCTGAGGCCCGGCCCCGGGCAGCCAGGTTTCGGGTGACGATCGTTACAATGCCGCGAAACCAAACCATCTCCCATGGCTCACCAGCTGCCCGAACTGCCCTACGGCCTCGACGCACTCGAGCCCCACATTTCACGCTCAACGCTGGAGTTCCACCACGGCAAGCACCACGCCGCCTACGTCACCAACCTGAACAAGGCGATCGAGGGTGGCGAGCTCGAAGGCAAGAGCCTCGAAGAAGTGATCCTGGCGGTGGCCGGTGACGCCTCCAAGGCCGGTGTGTTCAACAACGCCGCCCAGGTCTGGAACCACAGCTTCTACTGGCAGTGCATGAAGCCCGGCGGCGGCGGCGCCCCCACCGGTGCGCTGGCCGAGAAGATCGCCGCCGACTTCGGCAGCTACGAGGCCTTCGTCGAGCAGTTCAAGACCGCCGGTGCCACCCAGTTCGGCAGCGGCTGGGCCTGGCTGGTGCTCGATGGCGGCAGCCTCAAGATCACCAAGACCGCCAACGCCGACCTGCCCCTGGCCCATGGTCAGAAGGCCCTGCTCACCATGGACGTCTGGGAGCACGCCTACTACCTCGACTACCAGAACCGCCGTCCCGACTACATGACCACCTACCTCGACAAGCTGGTCAACTGGGACTTCGTGGCCGCCAACCTGGCCGCCTCCTGATCAGGCTTCGGCTCCAACCACCAGCCTCCGGGGATCCCCGGGGGCTTTTTTTTCAGGCTGGCCGGGCCCCTGGCAGCACCGCCTCCGGCGCGATCCACATGGCATCGCCGTAGGAGAAAAAGCGGTACCGGCGCCCAATCGCCTCGCCGTAGAGGGCCAGCAGGCGATCGCGGCCGATCAGGGCACTCACCAGCAGCAGCAGTGAGCTCTTCGGCAGGTGGAAGTTGGTGAGTAGCCCCTGCACCACGGCGAAGCGGTAGCCGGGCTGGATCACCAGGTTCACCGGGCCGGTGTGGGGGCGGAGCTCGCCGCCGTGCAGCTGGGCCACGGCCTCCAGGCTGCGCACCGAGGTGGTGCCGATGGCGATCACCCGGCCGCCCGCCGCCCGGCAGGCCGCCACCGCCTCCACCAGCTGTGGGCTCACCTCCACCCATTCGCTGTGAAGCTCCAGGGCGCTCAGGTCTTCCGTTTCGATCGGCCGGAACGTGCCCAGGCCCACGTGCAGGGTGGTGGTGGCCACCCCGACACCCCGTTCCCGGATCGCCGCCAGCAACTCGTCGCTGAGGTGCAGGCCGGCGGTGGGGGCGGCCACGGCCCCGGGACGGGCGGCGTAGCGGGTCTGGTAGCGCTCGTTGTCGCTGGCGTCGTGTTCGTGGATGTAGGGCGGCAGGGGGATGGCGCCGTACTGCACCAGCAGGGGCTCAAGGGCCGCTGCATCGGCGCATTCCCGCGGGAACTGCACGATGCGGCCGCCGGTGGAGGGATCGCTGCCCACCACCTCCACCGTCAGGGGCGGCTGGCCCTCGGCCACCACCTCCAGGCGGTCACCGGGCCGCAGCTTCTTGGCGGGCCGCGCCAGGCAAAGCCACAGGCCCGCCCCGGCCGGCCAGGGCTCGAGCACCAGCAACTCCACCGCACCGCCGCCGGACCGCCGGGCCTCCAGCCGGGCCCTCAGCACCCGGGTGTCGTTCACCACCAGCAGATCGCCGGGCCGGAGTTCGTGCTGCAGATCCCAGGCGCTGAGGTGGCGGGCATGGGGGGCGGGCCCAACCCCCGCCGGATCCACCGCCAGCAGCCGCGCGGCGTGCCGGGGCTCCACCGGCCGCTGGGCGATCCGTTCCTGCGGCAGGGCGAAGTCGTAGCTGGACAGGCGCAGGTCGGCGGGATCCGGCACAGAGGCAGGGGCGCGCATCGGGTTGGCGGGCTGGGCGGCGATGCAGCGCCCTAGAGGGCCAGGCTTTCGGGCCGGTTTTCGATCAGGTCGGCGAGATCCTTGAGGAAGGCGGCGGCATGGGTGCCGTAGATGACGCGGTGGTCGGCGGTGAGGTTCACCTGCATCTGGCGGCGCACGGCGATCGAACCGTCCTTGAGGGCCGCGACCACGGGCCGGGAGGCGGCGACCGCCAGGATGGCGCCGGTGCCCGGGGGCAGGATCGCGTCGAAGCGATCGACGCCGAACATGCCCAGGTTGGAGAGGGTGAAGGTGCCGGTGGTGTACTCCTCCGGCTTGAGCTGCTTGGAGCGGGAGCGGGCGACCAGGTCGGCCCAGTGGCGTGAGAGAGAATAGAGGTCGGTGCGGTCGGCGGCGGCCAGCACCGGCGTGATCAGGCCGCCGTCATCCATGGCCACGGCCACGGCCACGTTGACAGAGGCCGGGTAGGTCATGCCGGCATCCGTGGCGGAGGCGTTGACCTGGGGATGGCGCGCCAGGGTGACACCCACGGCCTTGGCCAGCAGGGCCGTCATCGTGACGCCCTTGGCCTTCACCTGCTTGTAGAAGGCGTCGAGCCGGTCGGTGGTGATCGTGTAGCCGACGTGGAAGCAGGGGACCGCCAGGCTGGCGTTCATGTTGCGAACGACCGCCTGCTGCAGGGTGTTGAAGGCCACCGTCTCACCGGCGCGGCCGAAGGCCTGGCCGGCGGGGGCGGGGGCGGCTGGGGCGGCCGCTGCGCCATTGCCGGCCGGGGCGGCCATAGCCGGGGCGGTGCCTTCGTCCACCCGGGGCACGCTCACCG
>NZ_JAGQBM010000069.1:0-16770 GCF_024345635.1 Cyanobium sp. Lug-B | reverse complement strand
CCTGGCGGTGGTGCCCCTGCCCGATCCGACGGCCCCCCGGCCGGCCCCCGCCGCCGCCTCGGCCCCGGCGGTGCCCGCCCTGCGGGTCTACGGGGTGGGGCTGGCGGCCCAGCAGCTGGAGGAGGCGGTGCGCCGCCGCCAGTTGCCGGTGCAGGTGGTGGAGGGCCCGGAGCAGGCCGATGCGGTGCTGAGCGTGCGGGGCCAGCTGGGGCGCGACCCGGAGCTGCGCCGCCAGGCCCGCGACCTCGGCCTGCCGATCCTGGTGATCAAATCCGACACCCCCCACCAGCTGCAGCGGGCCATGGAGCGCCTGCTGGAGCGGCGGCGGGGGGGAGACGGGGCGGACGGAGGGGAACCGGCCGTACCGGCTCGCCTCGACGACGCCCACGCGGCCCTGGAGGAATGCCGGCTGGCGGTGGAGCAGGTGGTGCTCCCCGAGGGACGGCCGGTGGAGCTGCTGCCCCGCAGCGAGGCGGTGCGGGCCCTGCAGGCCGAGCTGGTGCACCACTACCGGCTGCGCAGTGCCGTCTTCGGGCGCGGCCTGCAGCAGCGCCTGCGGGTCTTCCCCGCCTGAAGGGGCCTGCCGCCGGGGGGTGGGTGCCGGCGAGTTGACGAAGGACCAGCCGCTGTGGGTAACTAGCAGGGCGCCGGTTTCGCACCGACGCCTGCCCCATCCCATGGGCTTGATTGGGCCGTCGCCAAGCGGTAAGGCATCGGGTTTTGGTCCCGACATTCCTAGGTTCGAATCCTAGCGGCCCAGTTTTTTCTCCTTTCTCCACCGGTGCCTGAACGCCCGTTGCTGGTGTTCGATTTCGACGGCGTGCTGGTGGACGGCATGGCCGAGTACTGGTGGTCGGCCCGGCGGGCGGCCATTGCCCTGGTCGCCGGGGCTGTCGGCGCCGGTGCCGCCCCCGCCGGCTGGCACCTGCCGGAGCAGGCGCCGCCGGGCTTCGCCCTGCTGCGGCCCCTGATCCACAAGGGCTGGGAGATGGTGCTGATGGCCGCCGAGCTGGGACGGCCCGACGTCGATCTCGCCACCGCCCTGGCCGATTACGACACCTTCCTCAGAACGGCCCTGCGGCGCTGGGGCTGGACGACCGACCAGCTGCAGCAGGCGCTCGAGGGGCTGCGGGCCGAGGCCATCGCCACCGATCTCGACGCCTGGCTGGCCCTGCACCGCTTCTACCCCGGTGTCGAGGCGCGCCTGGGCCGTCTGGCGGCGGAGGGGGCCGACTGGGCGGTGCTCACCACCAAGGGCGGGGCCTTCGCCGCCCGCCTGCTGGCCGCCGCCGGCCTCACGCCCCTGGCCCTGTACGGCCACGAACAGGGCAGCAAGCCGTCGGTGCTGGCGCAGCTGGTGGCCGGGCATGACCCCGAGGAGCGTCCCCTGTGGTTCATCGAGGACCGCCGCCCCACCCTGGAGCTGGTGCGGCGGACCCCCGGGCTGGAGGCGGTGCGCTGCTGTCTGGTGTCGTGGGGGTACCTGGGTCCCGGGGACGGGGAGGGGCTGGCCCCCCTCGGCATCCACTGGCTGGAGCCCGCCGGCTTCGAGGCCCCCCTGGCGCTCTGGCCATGAACCGCTAGAGTACGCCCGTACTACACGGGATTGATACGCCGGCCTCTCCGGGTGGCACTGGTTGTCCAGAGGTCGCAGGATGGCGCCTGGTTCCGGCCCCCTCTCCCACCACCCGTCTGCACGGCTCCGGCCTGCTGCGGCCCGTTCCATCACCCACCCCCACCATGCCTGCCGATTCCAGGGCCACGGCCGCCGCCGCCGCGTCTTCCTCCACCTCCCCGTCCACCTCCTACGTGTCCGCCGCCGCCCCCAGCGGCGATCCCCGGGCCGCCGCGGAGCGCGACAAGGCCCTGGGCCTGGTGCTCACCCAGATCGAGCGCAACTTCGGCAAGGGCTCGATCATGCGGCTGGGGGATGCCTCCCGCATGCGGGTGGAAACGGTTCCCACCGGGGCGCTCACCCTCGATCTGGCCCTCGGGGGCGGCTATCCCAAGGGCCGGGTGGTGGAGGTCTACGGACCGGAGAGCTCCGGCAAGACCACCCTCACCCTCCATGCCATCGCCGAGGTGCAGAAGCGCGGCGGCGTGGCGGCCTTCGTGGATGCGGAGCATGCCCTCGATCCGGTCTATGCCGCCGCCCTCGGGGTCGACATCGAGAACCTGCTGGTCTCCCAGCCGGACACCGGCGAGATGGCCCTGGAGATCGTCGACCAGCTCGTGCGCTCGGCCGCCGTCGACATCGTCGTCGTCGACTCGGTGGCGGCCCTCACGCCCCGGGCCGAGATCGAGGGGGAGATGGGCGACCTGGCGGTGGGCAGCCAGGCCCGGCTGATGAGCCAGGCCATGCGCAAGATCACCGGCAACATCGGCAAGTCCGGCTGCACGGTGATCTTCCTCAACCAGCTGCGCCAGAAGATCGGCGTCACCTACGGCAACCCGGAAACCACCACTGGTGGCAACGCCCTCAAGTTCTATGCCTCGGTGCGACTCGACATCCGTCGCATCCAGACCCTCAAGCGCGGCACCGAGGAGTACGGCATCCGGGCCAAGGTGAAGGTGGCGAAGAACAAGGTGGCCCCCCCCTTCCGCATCGCCGAGTTCGACATCCTGTTCGGCCGCGGCATCAGCACCCTGGGCTGCCTGCTCGATCTGGCCGAGGAAACGGGCGTGGTCACCCGCAAGGGCGCCTGGTACAGCTACGAGGGCGACAACATCGGCCAGGGCCGCGACAACACGATCGCCTGGCTGGAGCAGAACCCCGCGCCGAAGGAGGTGATCGAGACGCTCACCCGTCAGAAGCTCACCGAGGGCTCCGAGGTCACCGCCAACTCGATGAAGCCCCTGGCGGCGGCGGCCAAGCTGGCGGCGGCCAAACCTTCGGCCGGTGCCGAGGCCGCCGAGCCGGAGGAACTGCCCGCCGCCGGCTGATTCCGGGAGCACCGGGGCCAGGCACCCGGGGTCACCGGGGCGCCTGGTTCAGGGCTGGGCCGGAAGCGCCGATCCGGTGGCCCTGGTGCTGGCCGCGACCGGCTCGGCCGTGGGTTGCAGCACCAGCACCACCCGCTGCAGTTCCTGGATGGCGTCGGCGCCCTCGAGCTTCACCAGCTCCTGGCCGTGGCGGGACTCCACCCAGCTGATGCCGAAATCGGACACCAGCAGGCGAACCATGTGGTTGTCGCCCAGGTCGGCGACGAAGGAGGCCCCATGGCCGTCGCGGCCGTCACCGCAGGTGTAGCAGGTGGCCACATGGCCCTGTTTCCGCAGGGACACTGCCAGGGCCTGGAGGCTCAGGATCAGATCCTCAACGGCCGAGCGGTACTGCTCGGCCAGCCGGAGAAACATGGGTCGTTCCCATCACGATCCGCAGATCATAAGGATTTCTTCCGATTCTTGCCAGGCGCTGCGGCGCCGGTGGGGAGACCCGCACGCGGCGGCCGCACTCAGCCGTCGGCCAGGGTCCACCAGCCCGCCGCCGGGCCGATGAAGCGCACGGTCACCCAGAACAGGGCCAGGGCACCGATGCCGATCCAGGCGCCCTTGGTGGTGATGGCCACGAAGCGGGAGGCCTGGTTGCGGGTCAGGGGCAGCCAGGGGGCGATGCGGGGCGAGGTGTCCACGGTCTTGGTCTTGCTGGCGCGTGGCTTGTCGCGGGGCGGCAGACCCTGCTCGGCCCGGCGTTTGGCTTCCCCCATCGGAGATTCGGTCGCAACACTGGAGGCAGGCTAGGAGTCGGGCCGCAACCGGGTCAGGGCCACCCAGGGCTCCAGGGCGGTGAACACCAGCCGGCCCCAGCTGCGGCCCCGCAGGCGACCATCCAGTACCGCCAGCCGGCCGCCGCTGCGGCGCAGCCCCGCCACGCCCCGCTGCAGCCGGTTGAGGGCCTCCGGCAGCAGCAGTTCCCGGAACCAGTCACGGCCCTGCTGGCGCAGCACCCCGACCCGGGCCGCGGTGAGCGGATCCTCCAGGCTGGCGATCGGCAGCAGGCCCACCACCACCTGGCAGGGCAGGGGCAGGCGCGGCTGGTGCTCCAGCCACCACTCCCAGCTGCAGCACACCACCCCGTTGCTCTCCGGGGCCAGGTTCTGGTGGCACACCCGGCTGCCGAACTCGGCAGCCAGGCCGCTGGCCAGGCCCAGGCAAAGGGCCGGATCGTCGATCAGCACCACCGACAGGCCGCTCTGGCCCAGCACCAGCCGCCGGCCCTGCTCCAGCAGGTGCTCGGCGTACTGGGGACTGTTGGGGAGGGGCTGGCGCAGGGGGGCGTAGAGGGGCAGGGGGTCGGACAGGGGGGGATCGGCCAGATCGAGCACCACCGCGGGCTTCAGCCCCAGGGCGGCACCGGAGGCGGGCTGGCCCTCCGCCGCCCGACCGGTGGCCAGCTCGCCGATCAGCACCGCCCCCCGGCCCACCAGCAGGCCGGCCAGTTCACCCAGGGGTTCGAGGGGCTGGCGCAGCAGGTTCCACTGCAGCAGGGAGTGATCCACCCGGGCCCAGCTGCTCCAGCCCGCCCCGGCGCGCAGCCAGCTCGGCCAGGGCTCCGGCAGGGGCTCCAGCAGCCGCAGCAGATGGCGCAGGGGGGCCTCGTCATCGTCGGCCAGGGCCACCAGCCGCTGGGGGGAGCGGGGATGGGCGAGCACCCGGCGGCTGAGCCGCTCATGCAGGCCCAGCAGGCAGGCTTCGGCGCTGGGCTGGACGCGGCGCAGCTGGTCCCAGTGGCGGGGCTCCAGCTCCACCTCCAGGGCCTCGCGCAGGGCCGTCTCCAGCGTCTCGGCCTCGGGGATCACCAGTTGCCGTTCCCCCAGCTCGCCGCAGCGCCAGGCCGCCACCAGCTCGCGGTGGTCGAGCAGCCAGAGCGGTGTGCCGGCGGGGGCCCCGGGACCTTCCCAGCAGGCCAGCTCCAGGCCCACGCTGCGCAGCCGGGGCCACTCCACCCGCAGCAGCCGCTGGCGCAGGGCCGGGGTCACCACCAGGGCCAGGGGAACGTCGCTGAGGGCCAGGGGCACCAGCAGGCTGATCCACCAGCTGGGGGCGGTGCCGGGGGCCAGGCGCACCAGGGTGTGGTCGGCCCGGCGCAGGCTGCGGGCCACCAGCCGGCTGAGGGTGAGGTGATGGGGCCAGCGTTCCACCCCCTCCCGCTGCAGGAGAGCCTTGAGGTGCTGGTGGGCGCGGGCTTCCAACATCGCCGGATCGTAGGAAGCTGGCCCCAGCCGATCCGCAGCGACGATGACACCCCTCTGGCAGCGCGAACCGGTGGGGGTGGTGGGCCTGGGGCTGATCGGCGGCTCCCTGGGGCTCGATCTGCTGGCGGCCGGTGCCCAGGTGCGGGCCCTGGTGCACCGGCCGGCCACCGCCGAGCGGGCCAGGGAGCGGGGGCTGGCCAGTGCGGTGAGCACCGATCCGGCCGTGCTCGAGGGCTGCGGACTGGTGCTGCTGGCCCTGCCCCTCGACCGGCTGCTGGATCCCGAGCCCGCCCTGCTGGCTGCCCTGCCGGCCGCGGCGGTGGTCACCGATGTGGGCTCGGTGAAGGGGCCGGTGCTGCGCCGTTGGCGTCAGCTGCTGCAGGCGGCCGGCGAGGGCCCGGCCCCGTCCCGGTTCGTGGCCTCCCATCCGATGGCGGGCACGGCCCGGGCCGGGGTGGAGGCGGGGGAGCGGGGGCTGTTCCGGGGACGGCCCTGGGTGGCGACCCCGGCGCCGGACACGGATCCGGCGGCGCTGGAGGCGGTGCGGGAGCTGGCGGAGGTCCTCGGGGCGTGCTGGCTGTGCTGCGAGGCCGAGGCCCATGACCGGGCCGTGGCCCTGATCTCCCATCTGCCGGTGCTGGTGGGGGCGGCCCTGCTGCAGGCGGCGGATGCGGGAGGCGGTGAGGCCGGCGGGGCGCCGGAGGTCGGGGCCGGGCTGGTGCGGGCCCTGGCCTCCAGCGGCTTCGCCGACACGACCCGGGTCGGTGGCGGCAACCCGGAGCTGGGCAGGCTGATGGCCCAGGCCAACCGTGCGGCGCTGCTGGAGGCCCTGGGCCACTACCGGCGCTCCCTGGCCGACCTCGAGGCGCTGGTGCGGGCGGAGGACTGGGGCGCTCTGGAGCGGTCGCTGGCGCGCAGTCAACAGCTGCGGCCCGACTTCCTCTGACCGGGGGATGCCGATAGGCTCCTCGGCACATGGAGGCCTCCGGGCCCGGCGATGAAGACCAGGCCATCGCGATCGTCCAAGCGCAGCCGCGGCGCCGGCGGTATCCGCAGCCGCCGGATCCGGCCGGGCTCCCCCCCGGGCACCGTGGAGTTCGTGGGCGAGCGGCGCCTGGCCAAGGTGCAGATCAACGTCATCCACTACGACGCTGAGGGTTGGTCGGAGCACCAGGATGTCTCGGTGCAAGGCTGCGCCGAGACGGTGGCGGCGGGCAGCATCACATGGATGAACGTCAGTGGCGTCCATGACGTCGCCCTGGTGGAGCGGCTCGGCCAAGGCTTCGGCCTGCATCCGATGACGCTGGAGGACATCGCCAACACCACCCAGCGGCCCAAGGTGGAGGAGTTTCCGGGGTACGTCTTCATGGTGCTGAAGATGATCGCCTTCAACGAAGACACCCAGACCATTGATATCGAGCACGTCAGCGTGATCCTCGGCGACCACTTCGTGATCTCCTTCCTCGAGGACGATGGCGATGTCTTCGATGGGGTGCGTGACCGGATCCGCTCCTCAGGAGGCCGGATCCGCTGGATGAAGGCCGACTACCTCGCCTACTCGCTGCTGGATGCCGTTGTCGATCATTACTTCCTGGCCGTGGAACGGATGGGCGACATCATCGAGGAGGTGGACGACCGCCTGCTGGAGGATCCCCGCCCCGGCGACATCAAGGAGATCCATGGCCTCAAACGGTCCATTCTCAGCCTGCGCAAGGCCGTCTGGCCGATCCGGGAGGAGGTGGCCATGATCGTCAAGAGCGAATCGCCCCTGCTGACGGCCGAGAGCCGGGTGTTCTGGCGCGATCTCTACGATCACTGCATCCAGATCATCGACCTGGTCGAGACCCACCGCGACATTCTCGGAGGCATGCACGACACCTACCTCTCGACCCTCAGCCATCGGATGAACGAGGTGATGAAGGTGCTGACGATCATCTCCACGATCTTCATCCCCCTCACCTTCATCGCCGGTGTCTATGGGATGAACTTCAAGGAGATGCCCGAGCTGGAGTGGCGTGGAGGCTATTACCTGGTGTGGGCGGTGATGATCGTGATCAGCGTCTCCCTGTACCTCTACTTCCGCCGCAAGCAGTGGCTCTGAGGGCCCCGCCCGCCCCTGACGCGATGATGTAGCCAAAGCCACAGTTTTTGGCTTTTCTTTCTCCCCGCTACGGATCATTGCCGCGCCAGCCCCTTCGTGGGCAGTGGCGCCCGCTGTTTCTAGCGTTGCTCTGGATGCGGTGACGACGCGTGAGTTTCCTGAGCGAAGCAATGCAGCTCCTGAAGGACGCCGGCACGGCGGCCGGCCTGTCGGAAGGGGCCATCAAGTGCCATGCCGGCTGCTACCGGGACAACCTCTCCCGCTGCAGCGATGCGATGCTGCAGTACGAGCGGGTCTGGCTGCAGCAGCAACTGCGGGCCCTGCGGGACTGTGAGGGCCATCCGGTGCTGATGGCGCGGCTGGGCGGTGAGGATCGGCTGCGTGGGCTGGTGTCCCAGAGCGTGCTGTTCCAGCTGCTGCTGCAGAACGAGTTTGCCCGGCGCGGCCTGACGCCCGAGGAGCCCCGCGGATCGGTGGTGGCGGCCGAGGAGGCCTGGGAGATCACCAGCGTGCAGGTCAAGCGCGAGTGGGGGATCCTGCCCACCTGAAGCGGATCGCCCTGCTGCACCTGGGGCGGATCCACGACGAGACGCCGGCGCTGCGGGCCCGTCTCGCCCGGCGCGGCATCGCCAGTGAGCTGGTGCCCCTGCCCCCGCTGGCGGCCTGCGAGCGGGCTGCGGACGGGCCACGTGCCGCTGGCGACGATGACTGGAGCCGCTTCGATCTGGTTACGGTGCGCGACTGCCGCGGCAGCCATCAACATCCCGATTTCCTGCCCCGGATCCGGGCCCTGGCGCAGCAGCTCGGCAGCCTCGGGGTGCCCCTGGCCAACCCCCTGGCGGTGATTGAGGCCGGCAACGCCAAGAACGACTACCTGCCCAGGCTCGCCCGGGAGGGGGTGGCCCTGATCCCCAGCCGCTGGCTGCCGCGGGGCTGGTGCGGATCCCTGGTGGAGCTGCTGGAGGACGGCGGCTGGCAGGAGGCGGTGCTCAAGCCGGCGATCGGCTCGAAGAGCTGGCACACCTACCGGGTGCGTCGGGAGGGTGCCCGCCTGACGATCACCGCGGCCGATGGAAGCCAGCCGGTGGCGGCCGGGGCGGTCGATGGCTGGCTGGCCGCACTCACCCGGCACGGGGAGGTGTGTCTGCAGCCGTTTCTGAGTGCGGTCTGCCGGGAGGGGGAGTTCAGTGCCGTGATGCTCGGCGGGCGTTTCTCCCACGCGGTGGCCAAGACCGTGGCGGCCGGTGGCTGGATCGCCCACGAACGCTTCGGCGGCACCAACACCCTGCGGCAGGCGAGTGTGGCGGAGCGACGCTGGGCCGCGGCGATCGAGGAGCGCCTGCGCCGTCGCTTCGGGGTGCTGCCCTACGCCCGCATCGACGGCATCCGCGATGGGGCGGGGGACCTGCTGCTGCTGGAGTGCGAGCTGGTGATTCCGCGCCTGTTCCTGGCCGAGGGGGAGGCCTTCGACCGCTATGCCGAGGTCCTGCTCGGCCCCGCCAGCACCCGCATGGCCTGGTAGCCATCGAGGGTGGGGGGCTCGCTCTCGGGCAGCTCCTCGGAGCGCAGGGCCACGGCCACGGTGGCCACCCAGGGGCGGGTGCCGGCGTCGGCGGGGAACACCAGCACCACGGTGCCGGCCGAGGGGGTGGTGGCGGGATCCTCCGCCACGATCTCCAGGGCCACCCGGGTGCGGCGGCACTGCAGGGCACGGGCCTCCAGCAGGGCCACGAACTCGTCGGTGTTCCAGCGGGCCTCGGTGCCCTGGCAGGGGAAGCGCTCACTGAGGGCGGCGGCGCCCAGCTCCTCGATGGCGCTGCCGCGGTGGCCATCCCAGACGAGCAGCAGGTTGGCGTCATGGCCGAGGGCGTTGTGCTCCACCCGTTCGCGATCCAGCACCAGACGGCGTTCGAGGCCCTGCTTCTCCGCCGGCATCGACAGACACACCTTGAGGGCCTGGGCCACCTCGCAGCTGCGGCCCTCGCAGAACCCCCGATGGGCGGTGAGGATGTCGTCGGCGGCGGCCACGATCTCCAGCGCCGGCAGGCTCCGGGTCAGCTCCTGCATCATGGCGTTGAACAGAACACCCCCATCCCCGAAGGGGCCGCGGTCGGGATCGGTGGCCTCCAGCATCTGATCGATGGCGGAGCGCACCAGCTCCCGCCTCCAGGTCAGATACGTCATGGGGATTCACTCCGGGTGCAATGTTTTTTCAGTGTGTCTCCAGCGGTGGAATGCAGCCACGCTCTGTTACATTCCCCGGCTTTTGTAGCAACAACAACTGTTTAATGTGTTGAAGTCGTGATCCGGCGATTCCGCTCAGCCGGCATCCCCACGGCGCAACCGCAGCATCGGGGTCGCCCCTTCGAAGCCCTCGTCGTAGGCGGTGTCCTCCAGCTGGCCCTGCCAGCCAGGGGGCAGGGAGGCCAGCAGGGGCTCCACCCAGGGATGGACCCGGGGGCGCCGTTCGATCGTGTGGGCCGGGTAGAGGCGCACCTCCCGCCGGCTCACCCGCAGCAGTTCGGCCAGGGCGAGACGGTGCCAGTCCAGGTCGAAGTCGGGCTGTTCGCTGAGCCCGCCGTCGGCGATCGGTGCGTAGCAGAAGAGCAGGTGGCCGCAGAGCACCAGATCGAAGCTGGCCGACTCGAAGGGAAGGGAAGGCAGCGCCGCCGCCCGGTAGGCCTCCGGGTGCTCCCGCCGGTCGGCCAGGAACGCCTCCAGGGCCTCCATCTTTCCCTGGCGGAACCTGGACAGGTCGAAGTCCGGCCGCACCGAGGCACTGCGGGCCAGGCGCTCCATGGTGAAGGCGACGTCGTCGCGGCAGCGTTGCTCCAGATCCGCCATCGACAGGTCGTAGAGGGGGTCCGCCGCCACGCTCTCCACCCCGGCGGCCCTTGCCAGGGCGGTGAAGGAGCCGGGACCGCCGGGGCAGTCGAGGACCCGCTGGCCGCGCCAGGCCGCCAGATCGAGGTTGAAGAAGGCCAGGGCGTCAGCCCCGGTGCGTCCGAAGAACACCACCCTCGGCAGATCCATGGCTGGTCACCATCGCCCTGCAGACGCTAGCCGCTGGAAGGGATTGGGACCGCTGGACGCCGCTGGACCGGGGGCCGCCGACCATCCCCGGCTCAGGGCCCCGGAACGCGGCGCAGGCTCAGGGCGATGGCGCCGTCGGCGCGGCGCAGTTCAAGGGAATCGCCCTCCAGCCGCAGGCTGACGGCAGTGGGCAGGGCGGCCAGGAACTGCCGCTCCTGCTCCATCACCCCGGCGCCCGGACAGCGGCGGCGGGTCGCCACCGGGGTGCCGATGTGCAGGCGAGTGCCCTCCAGCCGCACCGGCGCGGTGAACCGGTTGCAGCCCGCCGTGCCGGCCAGCTGGTTGCCCTTGAGGAGGCGAACCGACAGGGAGGTGCCCAGGATCGGACTCACCAGGGCCTGGCGGCCGTTGTTGAAGCCCGCCACGCGCCAGCTGCTGCCCACCAGCTGCTGTGCCTGGGGCACCAGCACCAGCAGGGGCCGGCCGTCGGCGGCGAGCAGGCGAAGGCGCTCACCGCCGAGGCGGAAGCCCCGGCTGTTCCGCAGGGCCGTCTGGAAGGCCTCGGCCTGCTGCATCACCGCCGGCGGGCAGGCCATCTTGGTGCTCATGCCCCGGGGCGACACCTGCAGGGTGGTCCCCCGCACGCTGACGGGGGCGCCATAGCGGTTGCAGCCGTCGCTGCCGGCCACCCGGCCGTTCTCGAAGCGCAGCGTCAGGCTGGTGCCCCCCACAGGGGGGCGGTCCCCCAGCCGCTCCACCACCCAGGCGGTGTTCTCCAGCCGGGCGGCGGACGCAGTGGAAGCGAGGGCCGCGGTCAGGGGCGCCGCCGGCAGGAGTGCCAACGCCCAGACGCCGGCCACAAGGGCGGGGGGGCGGCGCTGCGCGTTCGCTTGCATCGTCATCACAGGGGGCTCAGGGTCCGAGGCGGGCGGCGATCCAGGCGCCGATGCCCCCTTTGACGGTATGGGGCGCCACGTCGCGGTCGAGCCACCAGAACGAGAGGGCCAGCACGTTCAGACCGATGACCAGGGCGTAGATCCGCCAGCCTTCCGGAAGCTTCATGACGTCGGCCTGCGATCGCGGCGACGATAGATCCGCCGGCGTCGGGCCCGCCGCTCACCCGTCGGGGCGCCGGGGCAGGACCCGGCCGGCGGCATCGCTGAGGGTGCGGGGCAGCCGGCTGGGGTCGATGCGCCGCAGGGTGCGCAGATCGACGCTGGTGTCCACCAGTCGGGGCGGGCTGCCGACCAGATCCAGCACCGTGAGGGTCTGGAAGGGGTTGGTGGCCTGGCCCAGCAGCCGGCGGGGGCCGCTGCCCATGGCCCCGAGGTGGAACAGATCCAGCCGCCCCAGGCGGGCGGGGAAGTAGGCGTGCTGATGGCCGCTCACGTAGGCCTCCACCCCGTGGCGCTCCAGCAACTGCTGCAGGGCCGCCGGCTGGGCCAGCACCTCCCCCGGCCGGTCGCGGCCTTGGCTCACGGCCCGCAGCGGCAGGTGGCCCACCACCAGGCGCCGGCCGGCGGAGCGGGCGGCGGGGCCCGCCAGGACCCGCTCCGCCCAGCGCAGCTGCTCCGCTGGCACCGTTGCGCTGGAGGCGTCCCACACCAGCACGAACGCCTCCTTCTGGCGGATGGCGTAGTGGAAGGGAAAGTCGCCGCTGTCGACGAACGTCAGGCCCAGGGCGTCGCGGCGCGCCCGCCAGAAGCGGGAAGCCTCGCGGCGGTCGTCCTCGAAGAGGAAGCGGCCGCCGGAGCGGGCGCCGGAGGCGTCGTGGTTGCCCATCGCCGGGGCGAAGGGCAGGCCGGCTCGGCGCAGCGGGCCCAGAACGCTGCGGTCGAAGCCCGCCCACATGGCGGCCAGCCGCTGCCGCCCGAGCCCCGCCTTCTGGCCCGCCACCATGTCGCCGGCGCAGATCACCAGATCCGGTTGCAGCGAGGGGATCAGGGCCACGCCGCGGTGCACCTCGGCGATGTAGGTGGTGGAGCCGTAGGCGGCGTTGAGGTCGCTGATCAGCACCAGGCGGGTGCCACCGCGGGGCGGGGCCACCAGGCCGGAGGCGGCCAGGCCTTCGGCGAGGGCCCGGGCTGGCCGGTTTGCCTGCCAGAGCCCCGCCCCCAGGGCGAGGCCGGAGAGCGTGAGCACCTGGCGACGGCCCAGGGTCGGCGGCATGGCGGCAACGGAGCGATCCGATGCTCAGGATGGACCCTCAGCGGGCCAGGCGCCGGCAGCCGTCGCCAGGGTCCCCGATGGCGCCCGCCCGGCCCGTGCCAGCAGACCGTGGGCAGCCGGCACGTAGTACAGGGCCAGGGCCGTGGCCCCCACCAGGCCGCCGGACACGGCGATCGCCAGCGGCGGCCAGAAACCTGAGGCATCGAGCATCAGGGGCAGGAAGCCGACCACGGTGGTGATCGTGGTGGCGAGCACATGGCGGGTGGCGTGCTCCACCACCGCGGCGGTGGCGGCCGGATCACCGCTCCGGGCCAGCGGATCGGTGCGGATGGCGGTGAGCACCACGATCGAGTCGTTCACCGCCAGCCCGATCAGCCCGAGGGTGCCGAGGATGGCGGTGAAGCCGAAGGGTGATCCGCTGAGCCTCAGGGCCAGGGCCGCCAGCCCCACCGACAGCAGCGCCACTGAGGCGATCAGGGCAGCCATCCGGAAGGAGCGGAAGGAGAGCACCAGGGTGGCGGTCATCAGGATCGCCAGCACCCCCACCGTGGAGAGCAGGTTGGCGACCGCCTCGCCGCGGGCATCGGCCTCGCCGCCGTAGGCCAGGCTCACCCCGGCCGGCAGCTGCCAGCCCTGCCGCTCCAGCTGGCGGCGCAAGTCCTGCAGCACCGATTCCGGCAGCGCCCCGGCCGCCAGGAAGGCCTGCACGGTGTTGATGCGCTGGCCGTCGCGCCGTTCGATCGCGGCCAGCTCCGGCTCGAGCCGCAGCCCGGCCAGGGCCCCCAGGGGAATGGGTGCAGCGCTGCCGGGTGCCACCAGATCCAGGGAGGCCACCTGCGCCAGATCGCCGCGCTGGGCTTCGGCCACCCGCACCCGCACCGGCACCGTGGTGACCCCCTCCAGGATCGAGCCGCCGACGATGCCCTCCAGGCCCCCCTGGAGCTGGCGGGCGATGGCGCGGTTGTCGAGGCCGCTGCGGCGGGCCTGCTCCTCGTCCACCGCCAGGGCCAGACGGGGCACGGCCTCGCTCAGGCTGGCGGCGGTGTGGGTCACGAGCTCGAGCTGGGCCAGGCGGCGGCGCAGCTCGTCGCCGGTGCGGCGCAGCTGCTCCAGATCGGCCCCCTCCAGCCGCAGCTCGATCGGCGCCTCGAAGGGGGGCCCCTGCTCCAGCTGCTTCACCAGGATCTGGGCCTCGGGGAACTCCCGATCCAGCGCCTGCTGGAGGGAGCGGATCGTGGGCCGCACCCCTTCGGCCCCCCGCAGCTGCACCAGGCCCTGGGCGTAGTGCGGCGCGTTCTCCTCGGAGGCGATCACGTTGTAGAAGAAGGCCGGCGCGCTCTCGCCCAGAAACCAGTGCACGTCGTCGACGTGGGGGTCCTGACGGATCCGCTGCCGCACGGCCATCGCCAGGGCCTCGGTGCGCCCCAGGGCGCTCTGCTGGGGCAGCCGCAGCTCGATCTGGAACTGGTCGCGGTTGGTGGGCGGGAAGAACTGCTGCTCGAGGCTGGCGAAGGCCAGAAACCCCAGCAGCGGCAGCACCAGGCAGAGGGCCACCCCCGGCCCGGGATGGCGCAGGGTCTGGAGCAGGGAGCGGCGGTAGGGGTGGGCCAGAAGCGCCGGGGAGAGGCCCTGCTCCCACCAGCGCACGCCAGGCCCCAGGGGCTGCCAGGGCTGCAGCCGGGCGGTGAGGGCCGGGATCACGGTGAGGGAGAGGAACAGGGAGCTGGCCAGGGCCAGGATCACGGTGAGCCCGATCGTGCCGATGAACTCCCCGGTGGCCCCCGGTGAGCTGGCGATGGGCACGAAGGCCAGCACGGTGGTGAGGGTGGAGGCCAGCAGCGGCACCAGCAGGTACTGCACGGAGCGACGCACCGCCGCCGAGGGGCTGTCGCCGGTGCGCAGCCGCTGCTGCACCTCATCCACCACCACGATGGCGTTGTCGATCAGCAGCCCGAGGGCGATCACCAGGCCGGTGGCCGACATCTGGTGCAGGGGCACCTCCAGCACCCGCATCCAGCCGAACACCATCAGGGCCGACAGGGGCAGGGCCGCCCCCACCACCAGGGCGGCCCTGCCGCCGAGCATCAGCACCGACACGGCCACCACCAGCAGCGAGCCGGTGACCAGGTTGCCGATCACGCCATCGAGACGCTCCTGGACGTAGCGACTCTGGTCGAGCACGGTCTGCAGCCCCAGGCCCTCGGGCAGGGTGGCGCGCACCGCCTCGAGCTGGGCGCGGGCCTGGCGGGCCCAAAGGTCGACCCGGGAGCCGGAGGACACCGTGGCTGACACCACCACGGCGGGACGGCCCCCCACCAGGGCCAGGCGGGAGGCGGGCTGGCGCACCCCGCGGCTGACGGCGGCCACCTGCCCCAGACGGGCGCCGGCACCGTCGTCGCCAGTGCGCAGCGGGATGGCGCGGATGCGCTCCAGGGAGTCGATGGCACCGTCCACCTCCAGCAGCAGCTCGCTGCGGGCGCCCCGCACCTGGCCGGCGGCCTCCTTGGCGTCGCTGGCAGCGATCCGTTCGGAGAGGCCCGCCGGGGTGAGGCCCAGCCGGGCCAGCTCCCGGGCGCCGATCTCCACCCGGATCTCCTCCTCGGGTTCGCCGCTGAGCTCCACCCGGTCGGTGCCGGGGAGGGCGCGCAGACGGCTGGCCAGGTCGTCGGCCAGCCGGGTCAGCAGGCCCAGGTTGGGGGGGGTGTCGAGCTCCCAGGTGAGGCCGACGATCAGGGCGCTGGCGCCGATGTTGCCGTCGCGGAACTCCGGGTCCGTGGCCTCCGGCGGCAGGCCGGGGGTGGCGTCGTCGATCTTGCTGCGCACCTTGCCCCACACCGGCGCCACCTGGCGGATCGATTCCTTCAGGCTCACGGCGATCACCGAGGTGCCGGTGGAGGAGGTGGAGTCGAGATGGTCCACCTCCTCCAGCTCCAGCAGGGCCTCCTCAAGGGGTTCGGTGACGAGGGATTCGACCCGCTCCGGCGTGGCCCCCGGCAGGGCGGTGACCACCAGGGCGTTGCGCTGGGTGATCAGGGGATCCTCCAGCCGCGGCAGGGTGAGCAGGGCCGACAACCCCCAGACCACCACCAGCAGCAGGGTGAGCAGCTGCAGCTGGCGGTTGCGGTGAAAGATGTCGAACATCAGGGTGCCTCCTGCACCCGCACCCCCGGCACGACCCGGTGGGTGCCGGCGGCGATCACCCGGTCGCCGGGGCGCAGGGTGCCGCGCACGAGGGAGCGGTCGCCTTCGCTGTGCAGTGGCTCCACCAGGCGCCGGACCACCGGGCGGCCCAGTTCCGGTGAGGGGCCGGCGGGGCCCAGCACGTACACCGACCAGAGCCCCCGCTCGGCGGCCACCAGGGAGGTGGTGGGCAGCCAGAAGCCGGCGCCCGTCTCGCTGCGCCGCAGGCTGAGGCGGGCCGTGGCCCCCACCGGCAGATCCTCGGCCGGCAACCTGAGCACCACCGTGGCGGTGCGGCTGCCGGCATCGAGTTCCGGCAGCAGGGCGCTGACGGTGGCCTGCAGGCGCCGGTCGCCGACGCGCACCGGATGGCGCTGCCCCGGCCGCAGGCCCCGGGCGGCGTCGGGGGGGACCCCCACCCGCACCTCCAGGGGGGCCGCCTCCACCAGGGTGATCAGCGCCTGGCCGCCGCTCACCACCACGCCCTCATCGAGCCGCCGCCGGCCCACCGTGCCGTCGAAGGGGGCCACCAGCACGCTGCGGGCCAGGTCGACATCGATCTGACGCAGGCGGGCCTCGGCGTCGTCCACCTGGGCTTCGGCCTGGACGAGGCGGCTGCGCAGGGCGGCACTGCCGTGGATCTGCTGGTCGAGGTCCTCGCGGGAGATCGCCCCCTGGGCATGGAGCTGCCGGCGGCGGTCGCGCTGCAGCTCGGCCAGGAGCAGCTGCTGACGCACCTCCTCCACGGCGGCCAGCGCGACGTCCCGCTGGGCCAGGGACTGCTGGCGCTGGGCCCGGAGCCGGCGGCGATCGAGGTGGGCCAACGGCTGGCCGGCCACCACCCGGTCCCCCTCCTCCACCAGCACCTGCTCAAGGGTGCCGGGCAGCTCGAAGCCGAGGCTGCTGCTGCGGCCGGCCACCACCTCGCCGGTGTAGTCGCGGCTGGTGAGGTACCGGCTGACGGGCTGGGCGGTCACCACCGCCACCGGCAGGGGGCGGGCGGCGGGGGGGCGGGGACGCCGGGACACCGCCACGACGGCGACGGCGAGTCCGGCGCCGGCCGCGGCGATCGCGAGGGGCGGACCCCAGGCG
>NZ_JAGQBM010000068.1:0-17241 GCF_024345635.1 Cyanobium sp. Lug-B | reverse complement strand
GAATCGGCAACAGCGGGCGCGACCTCCGCCGGGGGCACGGCCACCGGGGCCACGGCTTCAGGGGCGGCCGGAACCGCGGTGGCCTCCGCCTCGGCGGGGGACTCGGGCTCCGGCGCGGGCGCCGCGGCGGGCTCGGGCTCAGGCGTCGGGGCGAGGTGGGCCAGGGCCCGTTTGAACCAATCGAAGACCATCGCGTTCCTGGTCAGACCCGGGCGGCGGTGAAGCGCCGCAGCACACCATTGATCATGCGTCGCCCCTGCTCATCGCTGTAGCGGTTGGCCAGCTCCACCGCCTCACTGCAGGCCACGGCGGCGGGGGTGCCGAAATCCTCCAGATCCACCACCGCCAGCCGCAGGATGTCCCGGTCGACCCGGGGCAGGCGGGTGAGGCGCCAGCCCTCCATCACCGCATCGATGCGGCCGTCGAGGGCTTCGCGGTCGCGCAGCACCGCCCGGATGCGGCCGAGGGCATCACGTTGCACCGCCTCCTGGTCGGCGAGCAGCAGCAGGCGCGGCAGCTCCAGGCTGGCGGAGAGGCGGTTGAGGGCGTGCTCGGCGTGGGTGAGGCCCTCCTGCAGGTGGCGCCGCACCGTCGGCAGCTGCTTCTCCCCCTGGTCCTGGAGCTCGCTGTCCAGCAGCCGCTGCTGGGCCTGCTGGAGATCCTCGGCGGAACGGTCGAGGGCCTCGCGCACGTGCTGGCTGAGGCTGGTGACGGCCTGCTGCAGCAGCAGATCGAAGGAGCCGGAGGGGGCCTCGGCGCCGCTGCCGCGGTCGCTGACCTGACCCAGCATCAGCAGGGCCAGTTCACGGGCAAGGGTGCGACTCTGCATCAGGAGGGTTGGGGGGCGCGCAGCTGGGCCAGGAGGCTGGCGAAGCTGCGGTTGGAGGTGGGTTCCCGCTCGTCGGGGCTGACGATGCCGGCGGAGATGATCGTGCGGAAGGCATCCTCGACGCTCAGCTCGATGTCCTTCACCAGGCGCTCGGGTACCACCGCATACCAGCCCGTGGTGGGGTTGGGGGCGGTGGGAATGAAGACGCTGAGCATGGTCTCGCCGAAATCGGCCTGGATGGCCGTGCCCAGCACCCCGGTGACGAAGCCGACGGCGTAGAGCCCCTCGCGGGGGTATTCGACCAGCACCACCCGCCGGAAGCGGGCGGAATTGCCCTGGAGGAAGGTTTCCAGGAGCTGCTTGAGGGTCTTGTAGACGGAGCCCGCCAGGGGGATGCGCAGCAGGGTGCCCTCACCGAACTCCAGCAGCCAGCGGCCGACGATGTTGCGGGCCATCAGACCGATCAGCAGGATGCCCAGGAGCGGCACCAGCAGTCCCACCCCCAGGTTGATCAGGTCCTGGAGGAGGGGGTTGAGGGTGTTGAACGGGTTGAACTGCTTGGGGATCGACGTCAGGAAGGCCAGAACGAAGCGGCTCACCGTGGTGGCGAGCCAGATCGTGGTGGCCAGCGGAATGACCACCAGCAGACCGGCGATCAGATCGTTCTTGAGATCCTGCTGCAGCCGGTTGCCCAGGGGCTGATCGGAACTGGGACTACTGGATGGGACCAATGGATGGGGTCCGGAGGGGCGAAACCCTAACGGTAACGATCCACAGGGGTCTTACAGGACACTGCCGAGGCAAAGGATCGTGAAGGCGATGATCAGCACCACCGCGCCGAGGGATCCCCCGTAGCGGCGCTGGCTGAGGGTGACCTTGCTGGTCTGCTCGGTCTGCTTGAACTGGGTCTCGAGCTGGTCGAGCTGGCGATCGACGAACGCCCGGGCCGACTGGGTCTTCTGCTCCTCGGTGGCGCCCGGGGGCACCTGGCCGGTGGCCTCGGCCTGCTTGATCAGCTGCTGGAGCAGGGCGGGATCCTTGCTCTGCTGCCGGGCCATCTCCAGCTGGCCGCGCTTGGCGGCGAGCTGCTGGTCGGCCTGCTGCTGCATCTGCTGGTCACCGCCGAAGGTGATCGGCAGCGAGGCGGTCAGCAGCACGGCCAGCAGACCGCTGATGATGCAGACGGTCCAGAGGACGGGGGTGCGCTCCTCCGACGGGTCTTCCAGACGGGAGGAGAGGTACATGAGCAGCAGCCCGATCAGCCCCATCGGGGCCTGGCCGATCAGTCGCTCCACCACCAGCTGGCGGAAGGCCTCCTCCTGCCAGTCCCAGAGGGTGAGCACGGCGACCAGCTGCAGGACGAGCAGCACCACCAGGGTGAGGCCCATCCAGCGCAGCAGGGGACTGAAGCGGGAGGAGGAACTGGCTGCCACACAGGGGAGGTCGGATTCGTGGGACTCTACCGGCAGCCCTTGACCGATCCCGGCTCCCTTAGCGCACTGGCGGCGGCACTGCGGGCCCGGGCCGAAGGGCTCGGCTTCGCCCCGGTGGGGCTGGCGGCGGTGCCGGGAAGCGCGCGGCTGCCCCTGCGCACGGCCGCCCTGGAGCGGTGGCTGGCGGCGGGTCACCAGGCGGGGATGGGCTGGATGGAGGACCCCCGCCGTCGCCGGATCGAGGCCCTGCTGCCGGGGGTGCGCAGCGTGCTGGCGGTGGGCTGGAACTACCACGTGGCCGACGGGCGGGCGCCGGGCAGCCTGCGGGTGGCCCGCTACGGCTGGGGGCGCGACTACCACCGGGTGATCGACGGCCGCCTGCGGCAGCTGGGGCGCTGGCTGGAGCAGGCGGCGCCGGGCAGCACCTGGCGCGCCTGCGTCGACAGCGCCCCCCTGCTCGACAAGGCCTGGGCGGAGGAGGCGGGCCTGGGCTGGATCGGCAAGAACGGCAACCTGATCCATCGCCGCCGGGGCTCCTGGATGCTGCTGGGCCACCTGCTCACCAGCCTCGATCTGCCCCCCGACCGTCCGGCCGAGCCCCTGTGCGGCGCCTGCACGGCCTGCATCGACGCCTGCCCCACCGGCGCCCTCGACGAGCCGTTCGTGGTCGATGCCCGCCGCTGCATCGCTTACCACACGATCGAGAACCGCCAGGAGGCGCTGCCGGCGGCGATCGCCGGGCGACTGGAGGGCTGGGTGGCCGGCTGCGACATCTGCCAGGAGGTCTGCCCCTGGAACCGGCGGCCCCTGCCCGTCGCCACCGACGCCGACGTGCAGCCCCGACCGTGGCTGCTGGATCTGCGCGGCGCCGAGGCCCTGGGCTGGAGCGACGGCGACTGGGACGAGCGGCTGCGGGCCTCGGCCCTGCGGCGGATCCGGCCGGCCATGTGGCGGCGCAACATCCGGGCGGCGCTGGCGGGCGGCTGGGGACAACGGGGGACGGCTCCCTAGGCTGGGGCGATTCGGGGTGATTCCGTGGGCCGGCGGTTCTGGCGACTGTTCTCCTCCCTCTGCCTGGCCATGCCGCTGACGGCCACCCCCCTGGTGGGCTACGCCCTGCCGGCGCGGGCCCTGGTGCCGTTCGTGTACCTGCCGCAGGAGAAGGAGCTGGAGGGGGCCGGGCTGGGCATTGCCCAGGCGGCGGCGCGGCTGCTGCGCCTCGGCCAGGCGGAGGATGCGGCCCGGCTGGCGGAACTGACCGTGCGGCTGCTGCCGCAGGACCCCCGCGGCTGGGTGCTGCTGGCGGAAGCGGAGCTGCGCAGCAACCAGGTGGAGAAGGCCAAGGTGGCCCTGGCCCGGGCCAAGGAGCTGGATCCCAACAACGCCGGCATCTGGTTCGCCGAGGGTTCGCTGGCGCTGCGGGACGGCAAGCCCCAGGACGCCATCGGCCTGCTGCGGCGGGGGCTGGAGCTGGACAGCAGGAACGCCGGTGCCTACTTCGACCTGGGCAATGCCCAGATCCTGCTGGGCAACACCCAGGAGGCCCTGGGGTCGTTCGAGCGGGCCGCGGGGCTGCGCAAGGACTTCTGGGAGGCGATCAACAACCAGGGGCTGGTGCTGTACGAGAGCGGCCGCGTCAACGACGCCATCGGCCGCTGGCAGCGGGTGCTGAAGATCAAGCCGGACATCGCCGAGACCTCCCTGGCCCTGGCGGCGGCCCTGTTCGAGCGGGGACCGGCGGAGCGGGCCCAGGCCCTGAAGCTGGCCGAGACCGCCCTGGCGGAGGAGCCCAACTACGTGAAAGAGAAGTTCCAGAAGGAGCAGCTGTGGGGGCCGAAGCTGCGGGCGGTGACCGCCCAGCTGCTGGCCCTGCCGGAGCTGAAGGCGGCGGTGGAGCGGGCCCTGGCCAATGCCACCGACGGGGACGGGGTCAGCAGCGACGAGTCCTGAGCCCGGGGGGGCCCGGGCACCATCTGTAGGCTGAGCGCCCTGAGCCGCTGCCCCAAAGGACCGGATGCCGGACGAGCGCGTCCAACCGATCGCCCTGCATCAGGAGATGCAGCGCTCCTACCTCGAGTACGCGATGAGCGTGATCGTGGGGCGGGCCCTGCCGGATGTGCGCGACGGGCTCAAGCCGGTGCAGCGGCGCATCCTCTATGCGATGCACGAGCTGGGGCTGACCCCGGACCGGCCCTACCGCAAGTGCGCCCGCGTGGTGGGCGACGTGCTCGGCAAATACCACCCCCACGGCGACCAGGCCGTCTACGACGCCTTGGTGCGGCTGGTGCAGACCTTCGCCAGCCGCCACCCGCTGCTGGACGGCCACGGCAACTTCGGCTCGGTGGACGACGACCCGCCGGCCGCGATGCGGTACACGGAAACCCGGCTGGCGCCGATCGCCAACGAGGCGATGCTCGATGAGATCGGCAGCGACACGGTCGATTTCGCCCCCAACTTCGACGGCTCCCAGCAGGAGCCGACGGTGCTGCCGGCCCAGCTGCCCTTCCTGCTGCTCAACGGCTGCACCGGCATCGCCGTGGGCATGGCCACCAGCATCCCGCCCCACAACCTCGGCGAGGTGGTGGAGGCCCTGATCGCCCTGATCCGCAAACCCGACCTGCCGGAGGAGAAGCTGCTGGCGATGGTGCCGGGCCCGGATTTCCCCACCGGCGGCGAGGTGCTGCTGGGCAGCGGCGTGCGCGACACCTATGCCACGGGGCGGGGCAGCATCCCGATGCGGGGTGTGGCCCACATCGAGGAGGTGCAGCCCGGCAAGGGGCGCCACCGCCGCGGCGCCGTGGTGGTGACGGAACTGCCGTACCAGCTGAGCAAGGCGGGCTGGATCGAGAAGCTGGCCGAGCAGGTGAACGACGGCAAGATCGGCGGCATCGCCGACATCCGTGACGAGAGCGACCGCGAGGGGATGCGGGTGGTGATCGAGCTGCGGCGCGACGCCGAACCGCAGAAGGTGCTGGAGGAACTGCAGCGCCGCACGGCCCTGCAGAGCAACTTCGGCGCCATCCTGCTGACGCTGGTGAACGGCCAGCCCCAGCAGCTGAACCTGCGCCAGATGCTGCAGCAGTTCCTGGAGTACCGGGAGCTGACGATCATCCGGCGCACCAACCATGCGCTGAAGCGCTGCGAAGACCGGCTGGAGGTGGTGCAGGGGCTGATCAAGGCCCTCGACGACCTCAAGCGGGTGATCGAAATGATCAGCGAGGCGCGGGATGCCGCCACGGCCCGGGCCAGCCTCCAGGTGCACCTGGATCTGAGCGAGCGCCAGGCCGATGCGGTGCTGGCCATGCCCCTGCGGCGGCTCACGGGCCTGGAGCAGGAGGGGCTGCGCAAGGAGGCGGCCGACCTGGAGCAGGAGCGCACCCGGCTGCGGCACCTGCTCAACGACCGCGACACCCTGCTCGACACGATGGTCAGCGAGCTCAAGGGGCTGAAGAAGCGTTACGCCACCCCCCGCCGCACCCGGCTGGTGGAAGGGGGCGACGCCCTGGTGGCCCAGCGGGCGGCGGCGGTGCGGCCCAACACCGAACTGCAGCGGCAGCAGGCCTTTGAGGCCCTGGCCGGCGATGGCCGCCTGCTGATCCAGACCGACGGGGCGGTGCGGATCGTCACGCCCCAGATGCTGGGCCGGCTGCACCTGGATCAGGCGGCCGAGCTGGGGGAGCTGCCGCCGCCGGCGCGGCTGATCCTGCCGGTGGCCGAGCAGCCGGCGTTGCTGGCCTTCAGCGCCGGCGGCAAGGTGGCCCTGCTGCGCTGGGAGTTCGCCGGCCAGAACCCCGGCAGGCTGGAGCGCTTCCTGCCCGACAGCCTCCACGGGGAGACAGTGGTGCAGGTGCTGCCCTTGCCGCAGCCGCCGTCGGGAAGCATCGGGCTGCTGAGCACCGATGGGCGCTTCAAGCGGCTGCCGATCGAGGACTTCCTTGAGCTCTCGGGCCGGCCCGCCACGGTGCTGAAGCTGAAGGAGGGGGTGGCCCTGCAACGGGTGGTGCCCTGCCGGGAGGGGGAGGATCTGGTGGTGGCCACCAGCACCGGACGGATGCTGCGGCTGGCGATCAACGACACCAACCTGCCGGTCCTGGGCCGCACCGCCCAGGGGCCGATGCTGCTGCGGCTGCTGCCCGGCGAACGGGTGGTGGGGGCGGCGCGGGCGGCGGCGGGCGGCAACGTGCTGCTGGCCAGCCGCCGCGGCCAGGTGAAGCGCCTGCATCTCGACAGCCTGCGGCCCTGCCAGCGGGGCGCCATGGGCCAGATCGGCCTGCGCTTCCTGGAGCGCGACGACGCCCTGGTGGACCTGCAGGCGGGTGAGGCCGGCGTGATCGGCGTGACCCTGGAGGGCGGCGAGGGCCGCAGCCTGCGGCTGGGCGCCGACCAGCTGCCAGCGGAGGACTGCGGCGGTTCCGGCGTGGCGCTGGAGCTGAAGGCCGGCGATGCGGTGCGGGAACTGGTGCCACTGCTCGGGGGGCCCTAGGCCGGCCGCCGGAAGATCAGCACGTGCTCGCTGGCCATGGCGGCGGGGTTCTCTACGAAAATCTGAACCAGATCCCAGCCACGGGCGGCCTGGTCATGGATGGCCTGTTCGTACGGGGACGGATCGATCTGGCCGGCGGTGTAGGCCACCGGGACCCTCAGGAAGGTGTAGGTGTTCATGGAGAAGCCAGCCGAGCGAGCTGTTCGGCCATGGTGGCGGTGCGGCCGTCAGCGCTGATGTCTGCAGCGATGCCGCTTTCACCCCTCCAGTTCGATCCGCATCTCCACCATGGTGGGGCGCAGTCCGGCGCCCTCGAACAGGTGCCGGGCGGCGGCATTCTGTGACGATGCACTGAGCATCAGGCTGCCGGAGCCCAGGGCGATGGCGGCCTCCTTGGCCGCCGCGAGCAGCCGGCGGCCGATCCCGCCGCTCCTGGCCCCAGGATCCACATAGAGGTCGTGCAGCCAGGCTCCGGCTCCGCGCAGCTCCACCAGGCTCATCGGCTCCATCCGCACGAAGGCGTAGCCCACCGGTTGGGTACCGGCCTCGGCGATCAGCAGCACCACCTCCGGACGCTGGAGCTCCGCCTGGAAGAACGCCGCATAGGCGCCCTCGCCGCCCGGCGGCACGGCGAAACGGTCGGCATCAAAGCCGACATGCAGCCGTGCGAGGGCGACGCCATAGCGGGCCAGCACCGGCACGTCCGTGGCCGTCGCCCGGCGCACCGTCAGGAGCGGTTCGTGCACACCACCTCACCACAACACCGGCCAACGTGGCACACGTCAGGTCCGGGCGGCTCCCCCGGGCCCCTGCCGACGTTCGAGCAGGGTGCGCATCAGCTCCTGGCCCTTGCCGGGTGTGCTCCAGGGGCAGACCTCGATGCAGATGCCGCAGCCGCGGGTTTCGGCGAAGTAGGGAGCGCACTTATCGAAATTCACGTACCAGCGCCGCTGGCCACGCACCAGCTGCTTCTCCGGGAACAGCGCGTGCGGGGGGCAGTTGGTTTCACAGATGCGGCAGTGGGCGCAGAGGTCGTCCACACCGATGTCCCTCGGCTGATCGACGGCCAGGGGCAGATCGGTGAGCACGGTGGCCAGACGGACATTCGAGCCGAATTCGGGGGTGATCATCGAGCCGTGCTTGCCCAGCTGGCCAAGGCCGGCCGCGATGGCGATGGGCACATGCAGCACCTCCGTGCTGGAACCCGGCGCCAGATTGGTGGACGCCTGGGCCGGATAGCCCAGGGCACGGATGGCGTGGGCCAGCCGGATCGCCACCCGGTTCACGTCCAGGTAGGTCCGCATGATCTGTTGATTGGAGCGCTCACTGGGGGTGTGCAGCATCTCCTCCCGATCCATCGGCACGGCGACCGCAATGGCGTAGGCGAAGTCAGGGTTGGAGTCGTGGTAGCAGAACTCCGGACGCAGGTGGGTGATGCCCACCGATCCGGCGCCGATCCGGGTGGCCAGGGCCTTGATGTGGGCGGAGGCCTCTTCGGGGGTGCCGAGGGTGGTGACACCGGGCGCCACAGGTCCGACCCGGGCCCGGTCCTGCCAGAACATCCGCACGATCAGCCGATGAATGGCGGTGGGCTCCATCACCTGGAAGTACCAGTCGAGCTTTCCCCAGGCCCGCCTGTAGGAATCACCGAAGAACACGTGGTCGGGCCGGCGGGGGCGCTCCTCCCCCAGGCCATTGATGGCGTTCCCGGAGATGGGTGGCTGGCGAAAGGCGAAGGGATAGGCGGCGGCGGGATACTCCACCTTCATGAACCGCGCCCGTTTGCGGACCGGACCGGGATTGGGGGTGATGTCAGCCGGCACAAAGGCCAGATGGTCGAAGCGCTGGCTCTGGGGTGGCCCCGGGATGTCCTCCAGCCAGATCACATCGCCGCGGTGAATCCGGCGCTGCTGCATCCAGCGCAGCAGGGGAAACACCGTGTGGGTGGCGATCGCCACCGCGATGCTGAAGGCCAGGCGACTGGCGCCCAGGATCCAGAGCCGGCGGCGATCGGCGAGGACGTCCCCGGGACCTGTGGGTGGAACGAACTTGTGCATGGCCATGGCGCTCAGGGGTCCGCTCGGGAAGGGGTGGGGTCGTCGCCCTGCGGCGGGGCGGAACCCTGGCCCGCCAGAAAGGTGCCCACGCAGACCTCGCTCCAGGCCCCGGGGTCGGGGAACGGTTGCGGGGTGAGGCCGAGCAGGGCACGGATGAAGCCGAAGCCCTCCCACAGACCCAGCAGTTGCTCGGCCAGCTCCGCGGCCGGGAGGCTGGAGCGCAGGTCGCCGCGGTCGAGCCCCTGCTGGATCAGCTGGGCCAGGTCGTTCTGGGTGCGTCCGTAGGCGGAGTCGTAGAAGTCGCCGGCCAGTCCCCTGTTGCCGCGCGCCTCCTCGAACATCAGCTGGGCGAACCGGATGATGTCGGGGTGGTTGAGGAAGTCGAGCAGGTTGGTGCCGTACTGCACCAGGGCGGCTCGGAACGCTGCCGCGGTGGCCACGGTGATGGGGACGCCCCGCTCGAACCCATCCACCTCACGCTCGACAACGGCCCGAAGCACGGCCTCCATGCTGGGGAAATGCTTGTAGAGCGTGGCCTTCGAAACCGACGCTGCCTTCGCCAGGGCATCGGTGGAGACCCTGGCGAAACCCTGCTGAAAGAACAGCTCCCGGGCGGCCGAGAGGAGGCGGTCTCGGGGTGGAGCGGCCATGGACAGGGGGCGTCCGACGCAAGATACGGTACCGTACCGTACTACTCAGACGGGTTGAGGGGCGCCTCGGGGCAAGCGACCCTCCATGGTCGGGGCGTGGGCTTGGGACCAGGTGTCAGGCCCGCTCGGCCCGGCCCTGGCCGGCCTTCCAGTCGTCGGTCAGCACGCCGGCGAATCCCCAGTCTTCTTCGTCGATCTCCTGAATGACGACATGGGTGTGTTCGGGCTTCTTCGCCAGGACCGTGACGAGGGACGCCGTGATCTCCTTCACCAGCTGGGCCTTCTGCGCCCGGGTGGCCCCACGGGTGATCTGCACATTGACGTAGGGCATGGCGTTTCGAAAGCGGAGAGAAATCGGGAAGACAGGGCCGCCGACAGACTCAGTCGCCGAAGACGGGGCGAAAGAAGCTGCGCTCGTAGCTGATGATGCAGCGGGTATCCTCCGCATACTGAAAGGCCGCCTGACACTCCGGATCGTCCAGCGACCTGGCGCGATAGGTCTCGTAGGTGGCCAGACTTGGGAACGAGAACAGGGCCAAGGCGACATTGCTGGCACCCTCCGAGGGGAGGAAGTAGCCGTGATGCTGGCCCCCATACTTCTCGACGAGCGGAATCCAGCTCTTGCCGTAATGCTCGAATTCCTTGAGCTTGTAGGGATCGATGATGTAGCGGAGCGAACAGGTGATCATCAACGGTGCAGAGCACAACAGGGGCCGACCCAGCAAGACTAGGCGCTCAGGCTTGAACCTTCACAGAATCGAGGTGGCGCCTCGCTGGCGCTACCAACTGGACACCAGTTCCCGGAGCCTTGTCTGTGCGGTGTCCAATCCCCTTCTCTCGGCATCGTCACCAAGATCCAGCCCGGTGGCATGGATGAATTGCAGATCCATCACACCCATGAATCGAAACGCATAGCGCAGCCCAGGCTCCAGGCAATCCCACCCTTCAAAGGGCGAACCAGGGCCGTACTCGACACCGCGGGTCGTGATGAAAAGCACCTTCTTGCCCTCGGCCAGCCCGCTGTACTGGCCGTTCTCAAGGCGGAACGTGCGTCCCACGCGAACCACCTGATCAATGTAGGCTTTGAAGTTGGATGGCATTCCAAAGTTGTGCATGGGCACGCTGAAGACACAATGATCCGCCGCCAGAAACTCATTGACCAGCTCATCGGAAAAGGCCAGCAGCTCAGCCATGTCACCTGTCAGGGCTTCCGGGGGTGTGAAGTCGGCGGCGATCCACTCTTCGGTGATGTGGGGAACAGGTGTCAGGCGTAAGTCCCGATACGTCACGGCGTCATCAGGATGGCTGTTCAGCCAGGCATCCATGAACTCCCGCGCCAATCTTCGAGACCTGGATCGTTCACTCCGTGGGCTGGAGTCAACATGCAGGATGTTTGCCATCGCGTCAGCCATGTTGTTGGTCAACTGCCAGAGACTAAGCCGGTCACTCGCTGGCGTAAAGTAGCAACCAAAAGGTCACTCGTTACCAAAAGGAAGCCAGTCCATCCCCATGACTGAGCCCAAGTGCTGTCCGCTGGAAAGCCTGCTGAAAAACATCTCCGGCCAATGGACGGTCTCTATCCTCTGGATTCTTGAGACCGATGGTGCCCTTCGCTTTGGGGAGCTGGGACGCGAGGCGAATCCATCCATACGAAACCTCAAAGCCGAGTGGCAACGATGATGCCACTCGCCCATGACAGCTTGGTCACGTGGAATCTGGTGTCGGAGACGAGCTGATGGATTAAGTCGTCGACTTTGGAGGCATGGCCATCAGGCCAGTTGGTCTGCGGAAGCATATCGTCAATGATGTAGAGGCCACCCTTGCTGAGCAACTGTAGGGTTTGATCAAGCAACCGATACTTGCCAGACCATGTGTCCGCAAAGATGAAGTCGTACTGGGCATCCCCCTGCGACTGCAGGAACGCATCGCCATCGGCGCAGACGATCTCCAGCCGAGGATCCGAGCCAAGGTGCTTGTCGAGTATCCCCAGGAAGGACGCGTCATTGTCCACAGTCGTCAAAGACGACGTCTGATCCATCCCATCAAGAATCCATGCCGTCGAAAGACCCGTTCCCGAGCCCAGCTCCAGAAAGCGACCGGACGGCTTTGAAGCGGCCAGGGTCCTCAACAGCGAGCAGGTCAATGGGTCTGAAGCCATCGAAAATCCTGACGCCACCGTGTCATGCCACAGGCCCTCCATGGCCCTGGGTTGGTTCAGCTTCTCCTGGTCGTTCATCGCACGACCTTAATCGATGGCTACCGATGGCGTCATCCAATGTCTTCCCGTGATTCCGTCGGATGGGACTGGGCCAGGATTGCAGCGATACCTTCAAGGTCAACGATGAACACCGCTGATCCAACCATCCTCGACGACCGGGAAAATCGGCTGGTCGCCATCTGCTTCTCAGCAGTCACCTGGACGGAGAGTCAGGCCAGGCGGGGGTGGTTCAGCTAGGCTCCCACCATCATGCGTGTGCTGCAGGCTGCATTCATTGCGGTGGTTCTTGGCTTGATCCTCGCCACCACTCTCGGGGGCGGGGGATTCTTACTGGTGCGCAACGTGCCGATGATCGTCGAGGGATGGCAATCACGGTCCTGGCCTGCGGTGGTGGGGGAAGTGAAGAAATCGGAGGCGGTGGCTAAGCCCATCATCATCGATGCAAGGCGGGGCGCTGTAGGAACCCATGTCGTGCAGCTGCACTACGCGTTTACCGTGTGGGGTCGCACGTACTCAGGCACGCGCCAAAGCCTTGACGACGTGGGAATCATCAAGAGCGCTGAGGTGGCTCAACGCGAGGCTGAGTCCTTACCCGTAGGTCGGCCTGTACCCATCTTCTACGATCCCCGCGACCCCAGCAGGTCGCTGCTGAAACCGGGAGTACCGGTTTCCGGGGTTCTGGGAAGCCTCTTCGGCGCCATGCTGGTGGCCACCGGTATGGCGCTGGTCGCGATCGGACTGCATCTGCACTCGTACCATGCCAGGCGTCGCAGAAAGCGGCAGGCCTGAAGCCAGCTTTTCAAGGGCTTCACCCCCGATTCGCTCAAGTTCCCCTCACCTGGGCCTGGTCCCCGTGACCACCCTTCGACCCACCACCACGGTGACGAAAAGTAGAAAGGCAGCCAGCAGAGCGTTGAGCAGGAAGAAAAAGAAGAACGCGATCGGATTCGCGCTGATCGTGTAGGCACTGCTGGACACGTGATAGCCCCTGGAGACGATGCTGATTTCACCGCGCACCAGTGCATGGCAGAGGAGGAAGACGAACCCGCCCGACGTCGCCAGGAGCGGTACGAGCAGGACGCCGCCTAGCCAACGGCGCCATCGCTCGATCGGAATGCGCGAGTGATCCTCAGGGACCATCACAGCGGCTGTGCTTCGAGGGTCGGCATTGGAGGCGAGGCCTCCTGGCACAGCGCATAGTGACACTGAACGAAACCGAACGGAAAGGCTCTGGATGACAACAGACGCAGGTTCGTGTCGGCTGGCAGATCACCAAACAGCTTGATCCCTGAGCCCAGCAGCAGCGGGATGAGCGTGATCGTCAGCTCGGTGATCAGCCCAGCTTTCAGGAAGCCCTGGATGGTGCGTCCGCCATCGATGTAGAGATGGTGGTGGCCCGCTGCAGCGGCCCGTTCCACGACCTCGTGGGGCGAGGCAGAAAGCACCTGGACCGAGTCCGGCACTCCGGCAGGACGGCTTCGCAAGGTGGTGCTGAGCACATAAACGGGCAGGCTGCCATAGGGCCATTCAGGAAAGCTGAGGACCTTGTCGAAGGTCGCCCGTCCCATGACGATCGCATCGACCGTCTGGATGAAGTCGGCGTAGCCGCAATCTTCACCGGCGGGCACGGCGGCGTTGGCGCGCTCCAGCCAATCGATGGAGCCGTCGCTGCGGGCGATACAGCCATCGAGACTGGTGGCGATATAGACGGAGCACCTGGAGGATGCATACGCTTCAGGATGGCAGAATTCCCGCTTCTTCCCCTCAAAGGATTCATACAGGGCCCGGTGCCTGGCGAGTCCGTATTCGTCGGATCGGGTTTCGTAGGAGCCAACCCACTGCAGGAGGTTGTCGAGATTCGCGTCCTGTTCCTGGCGGGAGCTGAATTTCTCGGGCTCCCAGGGCCTGGAGCGGCAGTGGGCCAGGCAGACCTCGACGCCGGGATTCAGAAAGATCAGTTCCTCGGCACAGGCCAGGACGGGCTCCAGGATGTCTGCGTAACAGCCTTCGATGATCCAGCTGTCCTGCTCGGAGATCCAGCGCCTGACGTCCTCGACACTCTCCTGAAGGGGACGCCGTTCGGTTCCGCCCTGGAACGCGACCTCATCCAGCGATAACCGGGCGGCCGGCTGCCTGGCGATCAGCTTCCTGGCCAGGGTGCTCTTGCCGGCCCCGGCATTGCCAAGAATGATGACCTTCATCGATCAACTGACGCAGGGAAAAAAGAGTTAAACAGGCTATCTCATCCGTCGGTAAGCCCAAGAGGCAACCAAAGTCCTGATCGACAGCTCTGAGTTACAACCCAGATCTACTGCCCTCTTTGCAGGAACCAGGCCATCGCCTTCCCCTGATGCTCACGGATGAAATCCGCCTTGAAGCTGTTGTAGTCAAGTGGGTCCTCGAAATCCATTTTCGCAATCCTGAGTTTCAAGCTCTCATACGCAAGTCTCACCTCAGAATGCGCCCGTAGGTAGTCACGGAAGGCGATGTGTCGCCTCCAGTGATCAGTCCCGCGCTCCATCACATGAATGTTCGCGATGGAGTCGTAATCACGGCCGAAGGCCAGCGCATCTGCTGGACCGATGACGCGAGGCAGGGGCCCGGCCGACAGGGCCTGGAGACTGACGAAGAAGCGCCTGTACGGCATGGCGCCCGTGAACGCTTCCACATAGGTGTAGCCGGCGGCCAGCAGGGGATCGATCACCGCATCCAGTGGGGATGGATCCGGCAGGCCGACAAGGATGTCGATGATCGGCTTGGCGCTGATGTCGCCCAGGGAGGTACTGCCGATGTGATCGACGAAAAGCCCCGCTATCGGCAGGGCTTCCAGGAGGCGCTCCCTGTGCCGTTCGAAGGCCTCCGTCCAGGCCGGGTTGGGGGGTTCGAGCCTGATCTTCATGGTCGTGTCGGGCGCTTTCGCTCAGCGGCAAGGTGAGCCCTGCTGGGCTGCCACGGCATGGGCGGCCGGCGCCTGAAGATCACGACGCAACAGCCAGACGGGGCTTTCCAGCTTGCCGGCTGTGGCCATCATCTCCCTCTCCACGGTGAATCCCTGCCGCTCCCAGAACCGACGAGCACGGGGATTCTGTTGTTGGACGATGAGTCGCACCGTGGTGGCCCCCTCCTGGGTCATCTGTTGCCGCAGGTGTTCCCAGATGGCCGTTCCGGCTCCCGCACCGCGCCGCTCGGGATGAAGCAGCAGCAGACCGACGTACCACTCCTGCGGCCCAGGGAAACCAGCCAACAGCTCCACCACCCCGACCAGTTCATGGCCGAACTCCACGCCAACGAGGCTTTTCTCTCCGCTGCCCACGTCCGGCGCGAGGGGACCAAGCAGCTCGGCTGCCGTTTCATGGCCACCGGGCTGAGCTTCGATGCACTCGAAGAAGTCGCTGCAGGTGATGCACAGGCTCTCGAGGCGCTGGCGATCAGCCTGCGTGAGGGGCCTGAAGGAGAGTGCTGAAGCCATGGTGCTGGGGAGGCTTCAGTCGCCGCCGTCCAGGGCCAGGAGCTGGCGGCGCAGCAGCCCGGCCAGGAGCTCACGCTCCTCGGAGGTGGTGCACTGCTCCAGCCGTTCCCGCTCGTTGCCAACGACCACAGGCAGCACCGTCTCCACCAGCTGGGCGCCCCTGGCCGTGAGCCGCACCAGGACGCTGCGCCGGTCGGTCGTTTCGCGGTGCCTCTCCACCAGGCCGTCGGCCTCAAGGCGATCGATCCGGTTGGTCATGGCGCCGGAGGACAGCATCAAGGCGCCGTAGAGCTCGGTGGGGGTGAGCTGGTGCGGTGGGGGCTGGCGCCGGAGGGTGGCCAGCACATCGAAGGACCAGAGGCTGAGCCCATGGGGGGCCAGCAGGGCTTCGCGCTGGCGCTCCAGCAGCCGGGCGATGCGCAGGATCCGCCCCACCACGGCCAGGGCGGAGACATCCAGGTCCGGGGAGGCCTGCTGCCATTGGCCCTGGATCAGGTCGATGCGGTCGGAGGCCATGGCCCGAGGATAGCTTGACGTCAAGACAACTCACCCCTAGCTTCGGATCAAGTCTCTTGATGTCGAGATGTCTTGCCTGTCCCTGCCCCGCTCGCGGGCGCCCGTCGTCCCGGTCTCCTCGGCCATGGCGATCGCCCTGGCCCTGCTGGCCGGTGCCCTGCTGCCGGTGCAGGCGGCCATGAACGCCCGGCTAGCCCAGTCGCTCCAGTCCGTTCCCCTCGCCGCCCTCCACTCCTACCTGCTGGGTTCGCTCACCCTGATCGGGCTGCTGCTCAGCGGCCTGCTGCCGACCCCCGACTGGCGGGCGATCGGCAGGGCGCCGCGCTGGACCCTGCTGGCCGGGGTGCTCGGCGCCTGGTACGTGAGCTCCAGCACCCTGGTGATCCCCCGTCTCGGCGCCACCCTCACCCTCGGGCTGGTGGTGGCCGGCCAGGCGGTCGCCGGCCTCGTGATGGATCACCACGGCTGGCTGGGGGTGCGCCGCCAGCGCCTCGGCACCCGGGGCTGGGCGGCGATGGCGCTGTTCCTGGCGGCCATGCTCCTGCTCACCCAGTCGGGGGGTGGGCGATGAACCCCCTCTCCGCCGTGCTCTGTGCCTTCTCGGCGGGCAGCCTGCTGTCGCTGGGCGGGGCCGCCAATGCGCGCCTGGGCGGCACGCTGCGCTCCGCCGTGGCCGCCGCCACGGTCAACTTCCTGGTGGGTGCCGCCGCCCTCGGGCTGCTGCTGGCCCTGGGGGGTTTCCGTGCCGGCCCCATCGAGCGGCTCGCCGCTGTCCCGCCCTGGGCCCTGGGCGGCGGCATGCTCGGCGCCCTTTACGTCACCCTCTCCACCCTGGTGATTCCCCGGCTCGGGCTCACCGCCACCACCATGACGGTGGTCTGCAGCCAGCTGGTCGGCTCGCTGCTGATCGACCACTGGGGCTGGCTGGGGGTCCCCCAGCAGCCGAACGGGCCCGCCCGCTGGCTGGCGGTGCTGCTGCTGCTGGTCGCCGTCGCCTTGCGCCGCCGTGATGGCTGACGCAGCGAGCGACCTGCGGATGGGGGTGGCCTGCGCCGCCTTTGTGGTGATCGGCGCGGTGGAGGCGGCCCTCGGCGTGCTGGTGCCCGCCCTGCTGGACACCTTCACGCTCAGCACCGGATCGGTGACACTTCTGCTGGTCAGCCAGATCGGTGGCTATCTGCTGGCGGCCCTGCTGAACGGCATGGTGAGCAGCCGGCTGGGGCTGGACCGGCTGCTGCTGATGGCCTTCACGCTGCTGGCCTCGGCCCTGCTGCTCTACGCCCTCACCCCCCGCTGGGACCTGATGGTGGCCACGGGGGTGGCGGTGGGCCTGGGCATCGGCCTGGTCGACGCCGGCCTCAACACGGCCGTGGCGCAGCACGCGGCCGGCGCCCGGCTGATCGGCCCGCTGCATGGCTTCTACGGCGTCGGCGCCGTCACGGGGCCGGCGATCGCCACCACCGTGCTGGCCCTGGGGGGCGGCTGGCGCCAGGTGTATCTGGTGCTGGCCGGCCTGGGCGGCCTGGTGCTGCTACGGCTCTGGCAGCAACGGCGGGCCGGCCCGGGGCCGCGTCCCGCCGGGGCCG